>CAZQPJ010000200.1:0-4953 GCA_964595105.1 uncultured Bifidobacterium sp. | reverse complement strand
GGACATCCAGCGCCTCAACATGGCCACCAACGCCGAGATGAACTCGCAGATGGCCGAGCGCTTCAACGTGGCCGGGGCGCTGTTGGTGAAGTTGTTCGGTCGACAGGCCGACGAGGTGGGGATGTTCTCCGGCCGCGCCGCGAAGGTGCGCGACACGGGCATTCGTGCCGCGATGTTCGGCCGCGTCTTCTTCGTGGCGCTCGGCTTGGTGGGTGCCCTCGGTGCGGCGGCCATCTACGGCGTGGGTGCGCACCTGGTGGTGAGCGGCAACATCAGTTCCGGCACGCTGGTGGCGCTGGCCGCGCTGGTGACGCGCGTCTACCAGCCGCTCACGGGGCTCACGAACGCACGGGTCGACCTGATGACCGCCATGGTGAGCTTCGAGCGTGTGTTCGAGGTGCTCGATGCTCCCGAGTTCGTCACCGACCGCCCCGGTGCCGTCGATCTCGTCGAACCCCGCGGTCGTGTCGAGTTCGTCGACGTGTGGTTCCGTTACCCGGCGGCCGACCAGGTGACGGTGCGGTCGCTCGAGGCGCCCTCGGCGGTGCCCGGCGCCGACCCCGATCGTGACGTGCTGCAGGGCGTCTCACTGGTGATCGAACCGGGCGAGACGGTGGCATTGGTGGGTGCATCGGGCTCCGGGAAGTCGACCCTGTCGAACCTGATCCCGCGTCTCTACGACGTGACGGGTGGTTCGTTGCGTCTCGACGGACGCGACGTGCGCGACCTCACCCAGCACAGCCTTCGCGAGGCCGTCGGTGTGGTGAGCCAGGACCCTCACCTGTTCCACGAGAGCATTGGGTCGAACCTCCGTTACGCCCGTCCGAATGCCACGCGCGCCGAACTCGATGCGGCGTGTCGCGGTGCGCGCATCCTCGACACCATCGAGGCGCTGCCCGATGGGTACGACACCGTGGTGGGTGAGCGCGGCTATCGGTTGTCGGGAGGTGAGAAGCAGCGTCTCGCGATCGCGCGTCTGTTGCTGAAGAACCCGGCGGTGATGATTCTCGACGAGGCCACGAGCCACCTCGACAACGAGAACGAGGCGGCGGTGCAGGCGGCGCTCGAGGAGGCGCTGAAGGGGCGCACCGCCCTGGTGATCGCTCACCGCCTGTCGACCATCCGCGACGCCGACCGCATCGTGGTGCTCGATGCCGGGCGGGTGGTGGAGCAGGGCACCCACGACGAGTTGATGCGGCTCGACGGGTTCTACGCCGCGCAGGTGCGGGCGGGCGAGTCGGTGTCGTAGCCGTCGCGCTGCGTGCCCGACCTGATCCCTGTCACACCCCACGGTCATTGTTGCGTCATGCATGTCATGGACGTTCTGACGCTTCTCCTGCTCGCCGCCACCCTCGCCGTCGTCGCCTGGTCGGCGTTCACCCGCCATCGAGCACCCGCCGCGCTCCCGGTGGTCGGGCCCGATCCCGTGCTGGGGGAACAGTTGCGGCAGCTCACCGAGTCGGTGTCAGCGCTCGGCCGCCACACCATGAGCGAGTTCGGCCGTGTGCAGTCGTCGCTGGCGTCGCAGGCGGATGTCGCGTCGCAGTTGCGGGTGACGACGGAGGGCCTGCGCGAGGCGCTCGCCAACTCGAATGCCCGCGGCCAGTGGGGCGAACGCATGGCGGACGACGTCCTGCGCCTCGCCGGATTGCTGCCGAACGTCAACTACGTGAAGCGCACGGCGCTGGTCGGCGACGCACGTGGTATCCCCGACTTCACGTTCCTCCTGCCCGACGACCACGTGATGTTCATGGACGTGAAGTTTCCCATCGACGCCTATCTCGCATTCCTCCAGGCCGAGTCCGACTTCGAGCGGCAGACCTGCCGCGACCAGTTCCTGAGGGCAGTCCGCGGCCATGTGCGCACGCTGTCATCGCGCGACTACGCCTCGCTCGACGACCGACCGTCGGTGCAGAACGTGCTGATGTTCGTACCGAACGAGACCGTTGTCGGGTTCATCCACGAGCACGCACCGAGCCTCATCGACGAAGCGCTTCGCGACGGCGTGGTGCTCTGTTCGCCCCTCACGCTGTTCGCTTTCCTGGGTGTCATCCGTCAGGCGTTCGAGAGTTTCCGGCTCGAGCAGGCGAGCCGCGAGATGCTGGGCCTGCTCGGTCAGTTCGGTGCGCAGTGGAACAAGTACCAGGATCAGGTCGAGAAGGTGCGCAAGCAACTCGACACGTTCGTGAAGAGCATGGACGATCTCGCCGGCACCCGCCGCCGAGCGCTCGAGCGGCCGCTCGCGAAACTCGACGACCTGCGGCGCGAACAGGGCATCGAGATGTCCGCGCCGGTGCTCAGCGCCGACGAGTCGCTGCTCGGCCTCCCCGACGAGACGTCCGCGCTGTCTGCCTAGAGTGCTGCCGATGCCCGCTGTCACCCCGCTGAACCCATTGCCCGAGCACGTCACGGCCGTTCGCGCCGTGGTGGGTGCGGCGTTCGCGGATGACCCCATGTTGCGCTGGATCTTCCGCGGGGCCGAGGCCCACGAGCACGCCACCGCCGCCTGGGTGGGTTGGTTCGTGGAGGCGTTCGCGGCGGCGGGCACTGTCGACGTGGTGCTGGGCGACTCCGGTCGGCCGGTGGCGGCAGCGCTGTGGCGCACCGACGCCACGCCGCTGCCCTATCCCGAACTGCCCCACCTTCCGGGATTGATGACCGCCGTTCTGGGTTCGGAGCGTGCGAACGAGGTGCTTGGCGGGCTGGGTGCGTTCGCCGCTCACAAGCCCGATCCCCCGTACCACTACCTGCAGTTCCTCGCCGTGCAGCCGCAGCACCAAGGTGCCGGGTTGGGTCGCATGTTGGTACTGCACGGTCAGCGGCGCGCCTCGACGGCAGGGCAGGGCGTCTACCTCGAGAGCACCAACCCGCGGAACCTCCCGTTCTACGACTCGCTCGGCTTCCGCCACACCGATGAGGTGGCGCTGCAGCCCGATGGACCATCGATGTGGCCGATGTGGTGGGCGGGCGAATGAGCCACCACTTCGACCTCTTCGACGATGCCGGTGAGGCCCACGAGCCCGACGAACCCGTCACCTTCGGGGTGGGCGAACTCATCGGCGCCGTGAATGCCGTGCTGTCCGATGGTTTCGCCGGCGGGGTGTGGGTGCGCGGCGAAATCCAGAGCTGGAAGGACCGTGGCACTCACGCCTACTTCGACATCGTCGACGTCGCTGAGGGGGCGAAGGCCACGCTGTCGGTGAAGTTCTTCGCCCCACAGCGCAACCGGTTGCGGTCGCTGCTGCTGAAGAGCGGGCTGCAGCTGGCGGATGGTCTGAAGGTGCGCATCCATGGCTCGCTCGACGTGTACGCACCGTCGGGCACGTTCGGTTTCAAGATGGACGGCATCGACCCGAACTTCTCGTTGGGCGACATGGCGCTCCAGCGCGACGACGTGCTGCGGCGGCTTGCCGAGGCGGGCATGCTGCGCCGCAATGCCGGAGTGCCCCTGCCGGTGGCGCCGCTGCGCGTGGGCGTGGTCACCAGCGAATCGAGCGCTGCCTGGGCCGACTTCCGGCATGAGATCGAGCGCAGCGGATTCGGCTTCGTGGTGAGCCTGCTCGACGTGCGGGTGCAGGGACCGGGTGCTGTCGACGACGTCACCGCGGCCATCCGCTCGCTGGGCGCTCGGCCCGACCTCGACGCCATTGCTGTCATCCGCGGTGGCGGTGGCAGGTCGGAGCTCGCCGTCTTCGATCAGGAACCGATCGCCGTCGCCATCGCCGAATCGCCGCTCCCGGTGCTCACCGGCATCGGTCACGAGGTCGACCACAGCGTGGCCGACGAAGTGGCCCACCTCGCGCTGAAGACACCGACCGCATGTGCGGCAGCGCTGGCCGAACGGGTCGGTGAGTTCGTGACCGCCGTCGAATCGGTGTACGCATCCATCGAGCGCGAGGCCGGCGATGCCATCCAGGCGGCCATCGCCGGCATCACCGGTCTGGCGGGGGCCATCGGCCATCGGGTGTCGGCATCGGTGGCACGCAGCGACGAGCGGCTCGCCGAACGCAGCAGAAGGTTGCGGGCCGGCATCGCGAGCACACTCGAGCACGCTGGCTCCCGCCTCACCACCGCGCAGGCGTCAGTGGCTCGGACACCACAGCGCCTCGAACCAGAACTCCGGCACCTCGACGGACTCGCCAGCCGGGTCCGACTGCTCGACCCGGTGCACACCATGGCCCGAGGCTGGAGCATCACCCGCACCGGCGACGGTCGCATCGTTCGGTCAGCCGCCGACCTCGCTGCGGGCGACCGGATCATCACCACATTCGCCACGGGCACGGCCTCGAGCCGTGTGGAGGAGACCACCCAATGAGCAACACCGCAGAACCGACTGGCTATGCCGAGGCACTCGCCGAACTCGAGGGCATCCTCGCCGAACTCGAGCGCGCCGACGTCGATGTCGACGTGTTGGCCGCTCGCGTGCAGCGTGCCACCACACTCATCGCCTTCTGTCGTGATCGCATCGGCAACGCGAAGGTGCAGATCGAGACCGCCGTGGCGGGTCTCGCCGACGGCGCCTGACGGCACGCCGCCGAGAACGCCGCCGAGAACGCCGCCGAACGCGTGGCCGGGAATGCCCCTAGCCTGCCCGCCGTGACAGCGTCGGCACCCCCGCCCTCCCTCGCCGGTATCGCCGATCGCGTGCAACACCGGTTGCGCGAGGTGCTGGCTGCCGAGGAGGCCCGGTGGTCGTCGTTCGACCCCGACCTCGCCGGTCCGGTGGGCGAGATCGGTCGATTGGTGCTCGTCGGGGGCAAACGGCTCCGGCCGGCGTTCTGCCACTGGGCATTCGTGGGTGCGGGTGGCGACCCCGATGACCCGATGGTGGTCGATGCGGGCGCGGCCTTCGAGCTCATGCACGCCTTTGCGTTGTTCCACGACGACGTGATGGACGACTCGTCCAGCCGACGGGGTGAACCCACCACGCACAGGGTGTTCGCCGAGCGCCAC
>CAZQPJ010000199.1:0-4987 GCA_964595105.1 uncultured Bifidobacterium sp. | reverse complement strand
TGCTCGAGATCGGCTCGTGGACCAAGGCCAAGGAACTCGGCAAGATCCGCATCGAGGGCAAGGACTACCACCCCGCCGACGGCGACGTGATGGAGTTCCGCTTCAACGTGTAGTCGTCGTGCTGAAGCATCGCTCGCCGTTCATCGTTCGAGGCGGGCCTCAGCTGCCGCCAGCAGCTGCTCCGCCCAGCGCACGCACGAGGCGGCGTCGCTTGCCGAAATGTCGGTGCTCTCGTAGCCCGCTTGGGTTTTCCTGTCGAGCGCCCGCTTCAGTGCCGTCGCCAGACCGACGTCGACCAGGCGGAGCAGTTCGACTGCGGCGACATGGTTCCCGTCACTCGATCGTTCTCCGAGCACGTGGCACGTGATGGCATCGGCCGCCGCAATTGCGGCGTGAATGGCATTGGTGGCAACGACGTCCGGGGCGTCGAGCAATCTCGCCGCTTCCAGGAACTGGCGAGCGTCAATGAGACGCTGCCTCGCCTGCCGCACGTCACACGGCTTCCTCGTGCCCTTGGGTCGGCTCATCTCACCCTCTTCAACATCTCGTCAGCGCGGCCGGCGAGGGCGATGCCGTCGAGCCGGATCTGCTCGACGAGGGAGTTCCGCGATCGTACGAGCCGTCTCCACGACGCCGTCGAGTGCTCAACCACTTGGAGTTCATTCCCTGTCCACGAGCGGACGTCTGCCTGCAATGAACCGAGCCGATCGTGAAGGCCACGCGATTCCAGTGCATCGGACACGAGGAGCAGGTCGACGTCGGAACCGCTGTGCGCGTCACCTCGGGCGACCGATCCGAACAGCCATGCAGCCCGGACATCGGTCCAGTCGACGAGGCGTTCTCGCAGTCGCCGGATGAGTTCGCCGCGGAGACCAGCGAGCGCGATCAACGGCCCAGCAGCAAGGTGGCGCCGGTTGAGAACGACCAACGACGAGCGCCCGGCAACCGTCTCGTCCACCAGACCGCTCCGCACGAGGTCTTCGATGACGGCGCTCGCATGGCCCGGGGCAACACCTGCGACAGCGGCCAATTGTCGTCGGGTGACTGGCTGCTCGAGCCGAACCAACGTGTTCAGCAACAACCCGCGCACACCCGGCGCGAGTTCGAGCAACGGTGAGGTGAGGTTCACCCTCACAGCGTAGAGCAGGTGAACTGAAAAACGATCATGCGACCTGAATTCAGATCATCACCGACCTACACGGCGACGTGATGGAGTTCCGCTTCAACGTGTAGTCGGTTGATTATCGTACGGCGTATGACTGAACCGTTCCCGCAGGACCTCACCGGCGTGAAGAGGCAACCGAATGCACTCGGTGCACTTCTCGTCTTCATCGGCTACATCGCCGTCATCGTCATCGTCAACCGCATCGTGGCGAACGACTTCGACTTCGGCAAGCTGGGCGAAAATGCCGACAACACCCGTGACGGCGTGGTGATCCCGGTCATCTCCGCCAGCGTCTACCTCGTGGTGGTCACCTCGATGCTCGGTTGGTGGCGACCGGCCATGTTCGAGCCGGCGCGACGACCCAAGGTGCCCGCCTGGATGTGGATCATCCCCGTGATCGGTGTCGCGGTGTCGGTGATCAACATCGTGAGGTCCGACCACCGCGGCGACTTCACCAACGCCCACTGGACATGGATTGTCATCGGCTTCCTGCTGGTGGGGTTCAGCGAGGAGTTGATGACCCGCGGAGTCCTGTTGACCGGGTTCCGCAGTTCGATGTCGGAGATGAAAGTGATGTGGCTCACCGCCGTGCTGTTCGGTGTGATGCACGGCCTCAACATCTTCTTCGGACAGGCCGTCGACACCACCATCCTGCAGGTTCTTGCCACCATTCCGATGGGCATCGTCCTCTACATGGCGCGCCGCATCTCGGGCGGGCTGCTCCTGCCGATGTTCATCCACGCCATCTGGGACATCTCGCTGCTCGTCCTCACCGGCACCTCGGGATCGATGAACGAGCTCGACACCGGGGCCGTGAGGCCGGCCAGCATGTCGTCGGCCATGCTCCTGTCGACCATCGCCTGGGTCGTGTACCGCAAGCGGCTGTTCACGCCGGTCGATCAGGCGGGCGCGAAGGGCTGAACCTCCACGGCGGCCACGATGTCGGTGGCCGAACGTGCGAGCCGAAGTTCGTGAGGTGACGTGGAGTACCTCCACGCCCCTGCCGACACGTCCCACCGCCGATACGTGTGCTCGTGCAATGGAATGGTGATGGCCACGCGCTCGCCCACCGCCACCGGCACCTTCACGAACCCGACGAGGCGCTGCACGGGTTCGTCACGGTCGAGGCCGCTGCGATCCAGGCAATGGGCGTACACCTGCAGCACCTCCACCGCATCGCGGGTGCCCTCGTTGAACAAGGTGGCCGTCACGGTGAACGCATCGGGCGCAGCCACGTCGGCAATACCCGCGCAGCCATAGCCGATGCCGTGGCCGAAGGGGAACAGCGGCTGGCGACCCACGGTGCTGTACCAGTGGTGGCCCATGAGCCGACCCTCGAGGTAGTGGGCCACCCCGTTGCGGCCCGGGTGGTGCTCGAACGCCGGGGTGTCCTCCATGCGCGCCGGGAACGACACGGGTAGGCGACCCTGCGGCTCGACGTCACCGGTGAGCACGTCGACCAGCGCCGCGCCCATCTCCTGCCCGGGGAACCACGCCATCACCACGGCGTCGACGGCATCGAGCCACGGCATTGCCACCGGCGAACCGGCGTTCACCACCACCACGGTGGCCGGACTGACCGCTGCGACCCGTTGGATGAGTTCGTCCTGACGTCCCGGCAGATCGAGAGTGGATCGATCCCACCCCTCGCTCTCCCAGTCGTCGTTGGTGCCCACCACGAGGATGGTGAGGTCGCAGGTGGACGCCAAGTCGACCGCACTCTCCACCGGGTCACCGATCACCGGAGGCAGCGCCCCGAGATTCAGGCCCGGCAGATTGGGCAGCCCTTCTCCCTGACGCATCTCCACCACGAACGGCACGGTCACACCGGCCTCGAGCGGCACCTCCACCACCTTCTCGGCGCGACCCATCCCGAAGAACGAGCCACCGAAGGGCTCATCCGTGTTGTCGAGCACCATCTGCCCGTCGACGAAGATGCGCACCGGTGCCACCGACTCCACACCGAAGGTCCACGGCCCCGAGACATCGGGAGTGAACACGGCGCGGAGCCGCGCACCGAAGCGGGGCCTGGGGCCGCCGCGACCGATCGGGTCGTAGGTCCACATGATGCGCGTGGTGTCGAGCGTGCGCGTCGAGTGCGGCACGGCATCCGCACGATCGAGATCGGCGACGTCCTCGAAGTAGTCGATCTCGAGGCCGCCGTACCAGCGGGCGTCGATCTCGGGCAGCTTCTTGCTGATGTTGCAGCCGGCATGGTGCACGACCTCCACACCTGCCGCTTCGAGACGGGACCGCAACGCGTCGAGCGGGTTCGACACCGCGGTGGGTGTCACGTGCGCACTGCCACCGCCCATGATTTCGCCCTTCGCCGCGTTCGGGCCGATCACGGCGACGCGGCGAAGTCGCTCGGGCTGCAATGGCAGTGCCTGCGCAGCCGAGTTCTTCAACAGCACCATTCCCTGCGCCGCCGCCTGCCGAACCAACGCGATGTCGGACTCATCGTGTCGGGTGGTCTCCGGACCCGGACCGTCGGCGAACAACGCACCAGTGCGGGCCATCAGTTCCAGCACCGCACCGGCACGGGCGCGCACATCAGCCACCGGCACCTCGCCGCGCTCGACAGCGCCCACGAGCGCCGCTCCACGATGCTGCGTGGGCCCGGGCATCTCGAGGTCGAGCCCGGCCACGATGCCCTCCACGGTGCTGTGCAGCCCGAACCAATCACTCATCACCAGCCCGTCGAAACCCCACTCGCCTCGCAACACGTCGGCCAGCAGCGGGCTGTCGGCAGCCCACGGGCCGTTGATGCGGTTGTACGAACTCATCACGGCCATCACGCCCGCCTCGCGGACCGCCGCCTCGAACGGCAGCAGATACAGCTCGCGAAGCGTGCGTTCGTCGATGCGCGAGTCGATGCTGTTGCGTTCGAACTCGGTGTCGTTGCCCACGAAATGCTTGATGCAACTGGCGACACCCTGGCTCTGCACACCACGCACGTAGGCCACGGCAAGACGCGATGTGAGGAACGCGTCTTCGCTCATGCACTCGAAGTTGCGGCCGCCCACCGGCGTGCGATGCAGGTTCACCGTGGGAGCGAGCAGCACGCTGGCACCCTTCGCGAGTGCCTCTCGGCCGAGCACTGCGCCGACGCGCTCGACCAGTGACGGGTCGAACGTGGCGGCGAGCAGGGTGCTGCACGGCACGTTGATCGACGCCGGCCCGTCGTACTTCGTGCCGCGGGCACCCACCGGCCCGTCGGTGACACGCATCGCTGGAATACCGAGGCGGGCGATCGCCTTCGTGTGCCAGAAGTTGTGGCCGGCCGTGAGCGCCACCAACTCCTCCACCGTGGCGGCTTCGAGCAGGCGTTCGACTTCGGGATGCATCGGCTCAGTCTGCCGCGAGCGGACCACCGGGGCCGAACGCATGCGCCCCGAACCGTTGCCCCAGCAACGCATACCCCTCGGGCGACGGGTGCAGACGGTCGTGCAGAAGGTGCTCGTCGTCGGCCCCGAACAACTGCAGACCGTCGACGTGATGCAGATGGGTGTCACCGGCCGCCCGGCGAGCACCGACGACGGCGACCAACATCTCGCGAATCCGTTGCAGCGTCAGCCCGAACGGACGGGCCTCGGGCGGGGCGTCGACCACCCGGAAACCACCGCTGCGGCGCGGCACGGTGGGACCGACGTGGTCTTCCACCAGCGGGCAGAAGATGGGTGATGCCACCAGCAACGGCGTGTTCGGATGCCCGTCACGAATGTGGTCGAGCAGGCCGTGCACGGCAGGGCCGAAGGTGCGCTCGGTCATCGAGTTGGCGTTCACCAGGTTGATGCCCACCTTCACGCTGATCACGTCGGC
>CAZQPJ010000198.1:0-4988 GCA_964595105.1 uncultured Bifidobacterium sp. | reverse complement strand
CGGGTCGCGCCGCCAGGCAGGCCCTTCGCTCGGGCGCCGGCGCGCAGCGTGGGCCTGCGTTCCTCACCCGCGAGGTTCCCACCTACGACCTGCTCTCCCCCGACGGACTCGACACCATCGAGGCCCACGCCGATCGGCTGCTCGACGAGATCGGCATCGAGATCCGGGACGACGAGGAGGCGCTCTCGCTGTTCCGCGCAGCGGGTGCTCGGGTGGACGGCGTCACGGTGAGGTTCGAGCCGGGCCTCGTTCGCAGTCTGTGCGCCACAGCACCCCGCGAGTTCGTCCAACACGCCCGCAACCCGGAGCGTTCCGTGCGCATCGGCGGCAACAGCGTGGTGCTCGCCCCTGCGTACGGCTCACCGTTCGTGCACGACCTCGAACAGGGTCGGCGCTATGGCACGATCGTCGACTTCCAGAACTTCGTGAAGCTCGCCTACATGTCGCCGTATCTGCACCACTCGGGCGGCACCGTGTGCGAACCCACCGACGTGCCCGTCAACAAGCGCCACCTCGACATGGTGTACGCCCACCTGCGTTACAGCGACAAGGCATTCCTCGGCTCGGTCACCGCTGCCTCACGCGCTGCCGACAGCATCGAGATGGCTCGCATCGCCTTCGGGGCCGACTTCGTCGACCAGCACTGCGTGGTGATGGGCAATGTCAACGTGAACTCCCCGCTCGTGTGGGACGCCACCATGACCGCCGCCCTGAAGACGTACGCTGCCGCGAACCAGGGTCAGGTGGTGGTGCCGTTCATCCTCGGCGGCGCCATGGGCCCCGTCACCACGGCCGGAGCCGTGGCGCAGTCGCACGCCGAGACCATGGTGGGCGTGGCGCTCGGACAACTCGTCCGACCGGGCGCACCGGTGGTCTACGGCAACTTCCTGTCATCGATGGCGCTGCGCAGCGGTAGCCCCACCTTCGGCATGCCCGAACCGGCTCTCGGCTCGCTCATCGTCGGCCAACTGGCCCGCCGTGTGGGCCTGCCCCTTCGCTGCTCGGGTGCGTTCACCTCGTCGAAGTTGCCCGACGGCCAGGCGATGACCGAGAGCGCGATGAGCTTCATCGCCGCCCTCCAGTGTGGTGCCAATTTCATCCTCCATTCGGCCGGCTGGCTGGAGGGTGCTCTCACGATGGGCTACGAGAAGTTCATGCTCGACCTCGACCTGTGCGGCTCGGCTGCCACATGGCTGAAGGGTGTCAGCCTCGACGAGGAGCAGTTCGCCATGGACGCCTTCGCCGAGGCGGGGCCGGGCAAGCACTTCTTCGGCACGCAGCACACGCTGCGCAACTACGAGACCGCCTTCTACGACGCTCCCATCAGCGACAACAACTCGTTCGAGCAGTGGCGCGACGCCGGCTCGCTCAGTAGCGAACAACGAGCTACCGCGCTCTGGAAGTCGACGCTCGCCCACTACGACGCTCCGGCCATCGACGAGTCCGTCGACGAGCACCTGCGCGACTTCGTCGCCCGCCGCAAGGCCGAGATGCCGGATCAGTGGTACTGATGACGGGGCACGAGGGACAGTGCATGTGCGGCGCCGTGCAGTTCCGCATCGAGGGCGACCTGCGCCCGGTGGTCAACTGCCACTGTCACCGCTGTCGCCGTTGGAGCGGCCACTACTGGGCGGCCACGGCGGCAGCACGCGACGGCGTGACGTTCTCCGACGACTCAACCCTGCGGTGGTACTCCCCCGCCGACGGCATCGAGTACGGGTTCTGCGGCGCGTGCGGCTCCTCGCTGTTCTGGCGGCTGGCCGAGCGGCCCGAACTCCTGTCGATCAGCGCCGGGTGTCTCCGCCAGCCGACCGGCCTCCACACCTCGCACCAGATCTGGATGGCCGAGCACGGCGACTACCACTCACCGTTGCCCGACGTCACCGAACACCATCACGACTGAGCCACGACCACCACCATGAGCCTCGACCCACTGCTGCAACCGTTCCAACTGAAGCACCTCACCCTGAAGAACCGGGTGATGAGCAGTTCGCACGAGCCGGCGTACAGCGACGACGGCATGCCGAAGGACCGCTATCGCGCCTACCACGTCGAGAAGGCGAAGGGTGGCATGGCGCTGACGATGACGGCCGGGTCGGCGGTGGTGAGTCCCGACAGTCCGCCGGCGTTCGGCAACCTCCTCGCCTACAAGGACGAGATCGTCCCGTGGATCCAGCGCCTCTCGGACGGGGTGCACGAGCACGACTGTGCCTGCATGATCCAGATCACCCACCTCGGACGGCGCGCCGGATGGGGCCAGGACGACTGGCTGCCGATCGTGGCTCCGAGCCGCCTCCGCGAGCCCGCGCACCGCGGGCACCCGAAGGAGGCCGAGGCCTCCGACATCGAACGCATCGTGCGGCACTATGCCGACGCCGCGGAGCGGATGAAGGCAGGAGGCATGGACGGCATCGAGATCGAGTCGTACGGCCATCTCTTCGACCAGTTCCTCTCTCCCCACACCAACCACCGCACTGACGAATGGGGCGGGTCGTTCGCCAACCGCTTGCGGTTCCCGCTGGCCGTACTGCGCGCCGTTCGCGAGCGCGTGGGCGCCGACTTCATCGTCGGGGTGCGCATGTCCATCGAGGAGTCGTTGCCCGACGGACTGGAGATGCCCGAGGGCCTCGCGGCGCTGCAGATCTATGCCAGCGAGGGCCTCGTCGACTTCGTCAACGTCATCCGCGGCAACATCATCAACGACGCCACCCTGAACGAGGTGATCCCGGTGCACGGCATGCCCTCCGCCCCGCACCTCGACTTCACCGGTGTGGTGCGCGAGCACACCCACCTGCCGGTGTTCCATGCAGCCAAGGTCGACGACGTGGCCACCGCACGCCACGCCGTGCGCGAGGGCAAGGTCGACATGATCGGCATGACCCGCGCCCACCTGGCCGATCCCTACATCGTGCGCAAGATCGAACTCGGCCGGGAGGCGAGCATCCGCCCATGCGTGGGTGCCACCTACTGCCTCGATCGCATCTACGTGGGCGGCGAGGCGCTCTGCATCCACAACGCCGCCACCGGACGCGAACTCGAGATGCCGCAGGTCATCGAGCCCGCAGCGGCGCCACGGCACGTGGTGGTGGTCGGCGCTGGCCCCGGTGGCCTCGAGGCCGCACGGGTGTCGGCCGAACGCGGTCATCGGGTGACGGTACTCGAGGCGATGCCGTGGGCCGGCGGGCAACTGCGCCTCGCGGCACGCAACCCGCGTCGGCGCGACCTGATGGGCATCGTCGACTGGCGGGTCGCCGAACTCGAACGACTCGGTGCCGAGGTTCGGTACGACACGTTCGCCGACGCCGACCTGGTGACAGCCCTCCAACCCGACGTGGTGATCGTCGCCACGGGAGCTCTGCCCCAGAACCCACCGGTGGAAGTCGGGGCCGACCTCATGGTGAATGCGTGGGACGTGGTGGGCGGCGACGCCTCCCCCACCGGCGACGTGATTCTCTACGACGACGACGGCAACCACACGGCCATGACCACCGCCGAGTTGCTGGCACGCGCCGGCGCACGACTGGAGATCGTCACCCCGGAGCGCACCATCGGTGTCGAGGTGGGTGGCATGAACATGGTCGGTTACAACCGGGCGCTCAACGAGGCCGATGCACGCATCTCGCTGACGCGGCGGGTGTACGCCATTCGTCGGCGTGACGATGGTCGGCTCGACGTGGAGGTGGGCAGCGACCATTCGCCGGTGCGGCAGACTCGCATCGTCGACGCGGTCGTGGGCGACCACGGCGCGGCGTCGAACGACGACCTCTTCACGGAACTGCGAGCCGCATCGGTGAACCTCGGCGAACTCGACCACGAGGCGTTCGTGGCCGGCACGACGCAGGCGCTCCACACCAACCCGACCGGCACGTTCCAGTTGTTCCGCATCGGCGACGCCGTGGAGTACCGCAACATTCACGCTGCCGTCTACGACGCGCTGCGGCTCTGCCACGTCCTCTGAGGACGGTGCCGGCCGCCCTACCGTGTTCCGCATCGTGGGATTGTTCCACCAAGCGGAACCGTGCGCTATTCTTGGGACGTCCGTTCCCTCAACGAGGAGGGAACTTTCCGCCCTGGGGGTACCCGTGTCCTTTCCGTCCGACCTCGAGATCGCCCGTGCCGCAACGCTGGCGCCGCTGAACGACATCGCCGCCCAGATGGGCATCGGTCCCCACCTGCTCGAACAGCACGGCGACGACCTCGCGAAGATCCGCCTCGAGGCCATCGAGGAACTCAGCGACCGGCCGAAGGCGAAGTACGTGGTGGTCACGGCCATCACCCCCACCCCGCTCGGCGAGGGCAAGACCACCACCACGGTGGGTCTCGGACAGGCGATGAAGCACATCGGCAAGCGGGCCGTCATCAGCCTGCGTCAGCCCAGCATGGGGCCCACCTTCGGCATCAAGGGTGGCGCCGCCGGCGGCGGCTACAGCCAGGTGGTGCCGATGGAGCTGCTCAACCTCCACCTCACCGGCGACTTCCACGCCGTCACCGCCGCGCACAACCTCCTGTCGGCCATGGTCGACAACCACCTGCACCAGGGCAACGAGCTCGGGCTCGACATCCACAACATCACGTGGCGCCGCGTGCTCGACGTGAATGACCGCAGCCTGCGCAACATCATCGTTGGCCTCGGCAGCAAGATGGACGGCGTCACCCGCCAGACCGGTTTCGACATCACCGCCGCCTCGGAAGTGATGGCCATCTTCGCCCTCTCCACCTCGCTCGAGGACATGCGCGCCCGCATGGGACGCATCGTGGTGGGCTACACCAACGACGGCGAGCCCGTCACCGCCGAGCACCTCCTCGCCGCGCGGGCGATCGGGCCGGAGGTCGCGCAGCGCCTCTACGCGCGGATCCGCTGGTGGGAGCGCTACGCGACGACGAACGCGGGCTCCATGGACAGCAACCCCGCCCCGGGCAACAAGGCCGGCGGCATCACGACGATCGTGGAGAAGTCGATCGGGGCCGCGGCCAAAGGCGGCACCTCG
>CAZQPJ010000197.1:0-5009 GCA_964595105.1 uncultured Bifidobacterium sp. | reverse complement strand
TTCACACCGCCGACCACGTTCTCCTTCGGGCAACGCGCGTCGGTGAAGAACACCTCGCAGAACTCGGCCGTGCCGTCGGGCTGCACGATGCCGCGCACCTCCACACCGGGCTGGTTCATCGGCACCAACAGGTAGCTGATGCCCTTGTGCTTCGGCGCATCGGGGTCGGTGCGGGTGAGCAGGAAGCAGAAGTCGGCGTGGTGGCCCTGCGTGGTCCACACCTTCTGGCCGTTGATCACCCATTCGTCGCCGTCGAGCACGGCGGTGGTCTTCAGCGAGGCGAGGTCGGAACCCGAGTTGGGTTCGCTGAAGCCCTGGCACCAGCGCATCTGGCCGCTGAGGATCTTGGGCAGGAATTCCTTCTTCTGCTCCTCGGTGCCCCACTGCAGGATGGTGGGGCCCACCAGTGTGTCGCCGAAGAAGTCGGCGCGCATCGGCGCCTTCGCTCGGGCGAACTCCTCCGACAGCACCACGCCCTCCATGGTGCTCAAGCCCTTGCCGCCGTACTCCTTCGGCCACGTGGCGCAGATCCAACCGCCTTCGTAGAGACGAGCCGGCCACCCTTCGTTGAACGCCTTGCGCTCGTCGGCGCCGAGTTCGAGCACCTCACCCCGATCGACCGCATCCATCCATCCGGCCGGCAAGTTGTCGCGCAGCCACGCGCGGATCTCGGTACGGAATGCTTCGGCTTCGGGGGTATAGGTCAACTGCATCCCTCCAGTATCGGCGGTCGGGTCGCGCAATGGCCACTCCGACCGAGCGGGTACGTTGCCCCCATGACCGAGTTCGACGCGCTCCTTCCTGCCGACATGGCGACCAAGGCCGAGCAGGTGGGTGTGGTGAAAGCAGGGCTTCCACTGCAACGACTGGTGCCGCTCGGCGTGTTGGCGGGAGCCTTCATCGGCCTCGGTGCCAACTTCTCGCAGGTGGTGACATCCGACACCGGTCTGTCGCCAGCCGTCAGGGCGGTCCTCGGCGGCCTGGTGTTCTCGCTCGGGCTCATCCTCGTGGTGGTCAGTGGGGCCGAATTGTTCACCGGCAACACGCTCATCGTGATCGCTTTCGCCAGCCGCAAGGTGCGCGCCGCGTCGCTCCTCCGCAACTGGGCGGTGGTGTACGTGTCGAACATGGTCGGCGCTGCCAGCGTGGCCGCGCTGGTGAACTGGAGCGGGCGGCTCGATGCCGGCAAGGGCGAACTTGCGGCCCGCGTGCTCGCCACGGCCGAGGCCAAGGGATCACTCCACTGGGGCGCTGCGTTCGCCAGCGGCATCCTGGCCAACGCGCTGGTGTGCCTCGCGGTTTGGATGACGCTGTCGGCTCGATCGCTCGTCGACAAGGTGGTGGTCATCGTGCCGCCGATCACGGCGTTCGTGGCTGCCGGGTTCGAGCACAGCGTCGCCAACATGTACTTCTTCCCGGTCGCCCTGTTCCATGGCACCGATGCCGATCACCCTCACGTGACGCTCACGGGGTTCCTCTGGCGAAATCTCGTGCCGGTCACCCTCGGCAACATCGTGGGCGGGGCCGTGCTCGTGGGCCTCGTCTACTGGTTCGTGTACCTGCGCCATCGGCCCGCCTGACCACGATGCCGGCGGCGTTTCACACGCCGTTCACATTCGGCTCACAACCGGGAAACGACCCGTGCGTACGGTCGACGCATGCCCAGCACCGTCCAGGCTCCGCACTGTGAGGCTTCACCCCCCGACGCCTCGTCGTTGGCGCACCAGGGCAGGCAGGAACGGGCCGTGCTCGCGGTGCTGCTCGCCAACCGGCACCGCGTGGTGGGACGTATCGAACTGACCCGCCACGCCGGCCTCGCCGGGCTGAGCCAACGGCGCTGCGACAGTGTGCTGGTGGGTGTGCGCCGCCTGCTGGGACCCGACTCGATCGTCACGGTCCGAAGTCGTGGCTGGATGCTGGCCGACCACGTGGTGCCGAGGGCGATCGAACTGCTCGCCTCGGACGCCGCGTGATCGCGTCGACGGCGGAGGGACTCGATCTCGCCCGCCTTCTGCTCGACCTCCTCATCGTGATCATCGCGGCAAAGGCCGCAGCCGAAGTGGCCGAGCGGCTTCGCATCCCCGCCGTGCTCGGGGAGATCATCGCCGGCGTCGTCGTCGGACCATCGGCACTCGGACTGGTGAGCCTCACCGGCGACCGTGGCGTGTCGGTGAGCGTGCTCGCCGAGATCGGCGTGGTGCTGCTGCTCCTGCAGGTGGGCATGGAGATGGACCTGCGCGAACTCGGCAAGGTGGGCCGAGCGTCGTTGTTGACCGCCGTGGTGGGAGTGGTGGTGCCGTTCATCGGCGGCGTGCTGGTGGGCGAAGTGTTCGGGCTCGGCACCAACACGTCGGTGTTCCTCGGCGCTGCGCTCACTGCCACCAGCGTGGGCATCACCGCCCGCGTGTTCGGCGACCTCCGGGCCCTCGCCACCACCGAGGCACGCATCGTGCTCGGAGCCGCCGTGGCCGACGACGTGCTCGGCCTCGTGATCCTCACCGTGGTGGTGAAGGTGGTGGAGGGCGGCTCCGTGGGACTGGGCGTCATCGGCTCCACCCTCGGACTCGCCGTGCTCTTCCTCCTCGTCACCGGCGCGGTGGGCCTTCTCGCCGTGCCGCGAGTGCTCGACGCGGTGCACCGAGTCGCCATCTCGCCCGCCACCGTCACCGTGGTGGCTCTCGGCATCACCATCGCCTTCGCGGAACTGGCCGACAGCGCCAAGTTGGCGTTCATCATCGGAGCGTTCATGGCCGGACTCGGCATCGGCCGCAGTCGCCACCACGACCGGATCGCCCGCGACCTCGGTGCAGTGGGCAACCTGCTGATTCCCGTCTTCTTCGCGCAGATCGGCATCAACGCCGATCTCGGGGCGATGTTCAAGCCATCGGTTCTCGGGCTCGCTGCGGTGATGGCCGTGGTCGCCGTCGCCGGCAAACTCGCCAGCGCCGCTGGCACCTTCGGCACCTCGGTCGACCGACTTCTCGTCGGACTGGGAATGATTCCGCGCGGCGAGGTGGGTCTGATCTTCGCAGCCATCGGCCTGTCCACCGGCGTGCTCGACCCCGACCAGTACGGCGCCCTCATCCTGGTGGTGCTGCTCACCACGATCATCACACCGCCCTTGCTGCGTTGGCGCCTCGGCCGCGGCAGCGCAGTCGACGAAGTACCCGCTGACGAGGAACCCGCCGCGGGGTGGCTCTCGATCGACGGGGCATCGATCGCCCTCAACGCCAACCCCCCGGTGGGCCTGACGCTGCCCCTCGCCCTGCAGGCCGCCGCGCTCACGGCCGAGGCCCAGCCATCGGGAGCGCTCCTCAGTTGGTTCGGCAACCACCGGAATGCGCCGCTGCGGTGGGATGCCACCCAGACCCCGTCGTTGGTGCACCTCCTCCGGCACGGCACCCCTCGAGCGTGGCGATTCCTCGACGTGTCAGGGGTGCTCGAGCGCTCGCTTCCGGAGGTTGCCGCAGCGATGAGCCACCGCCGAGCCGACCTCGGCGACCTCGACCCGACGGCAGCACTCAGATTTCCGGTGGTGGAGCGCCTGTCGGCGATGCTCGCCCCCGAGGGCGACACCACCGTGCTGAGCATCGCCGCTCTCGCCGCCGACGTGTGCACCGACAGCGACAGCGAGTACGCGTGCGTCGAGCAGCTCGCTACTCGACTCCTGCCCGCTGATCAGGTGGCGCCCGTGGTGTCGCTGGTCCGCGATGCCCACCTGCTCCGGTCCGGCACCCGCGACCCGCAGGCCATGGCGCGCGCCGAGGTGCTGCACCTCGCCGATCACCTCCGTACCACCGAACAGGCTCGGGATGCTGCGCTGCTGGCGTCCGCGCTCGGCGAACTCCCCGTGCACCAGCAGCAGTTGCTCGACGAGCGGGTCCGACAGGTGCTCGACGTGCTCGAGCACCCGGAGTTCACCAGCAGCGAGGCGAACGACCTCGCCTCCGCTCGCCGCCTGCGGGCGACATCGGTGATCGACGACCCTGCCGTCGAGGCCCGCCTGCAGGCAGCCAGCACCGCCTATCTGCTGTCGCACGAACCGGAGGAACTCGCTCGCCAGGCACTCCTCCTCGAACCACTGCCACGCCCGGGAACCGCGCGTGTGTCGGTGGCTCCCGAGCCGGAGCCCGACCAGTGGAAGATCGACGTGGCGTGCCACGACTCGCGCGGACTCCTCGCCCGACTCACCGACGTACTGGCCGACTTCGGCCTGGGGGTGGTGTCGGCGAGCATCGCCACCTGGCCCGACGGAGGCGTGCTCGACAGCTTCATCGTCAGTGCGTCGCGCCGCCCCTCGGCCAAGGACCTCGCACAGGCGATCGAGTCGTCGCTCGACCGACGATTGCACCTGGTCGCAGCGCCCACCCTCACACTCGGGTTCGACAACGCTGCTCTTCCGTGGCACACCTCGGTGGTGGTGCACGGCCCCGATCGACCGGGGGCGCTCAGCGCCGTGTGCGCCGCCTTCGCTGCCTGCGATGTGGTGGTGCACTCGGCCCGCATCACCTCCGCCGACCACGAGGTCGATGATCGATTCGCGGTGACCGATCGAGTGGGTCGCAAACTCGACGATCGCACCATCGCCGAGGTCCGCGCGATCCTCATCGACGGCCCCACCCGCCGACACCTCCGTCGCCGCTGACGGAAGCGGCCGGGGCGCACCGAGACGCCACACTGCCGAAACATTTCCCTGACCAACAGGAAATGAGCACTTCGTAGGTTTCAGGCGCTCGCTCCAGCGCCGTGGCGAGTGATGTCGATACGAATCACGACCCATACGAGTCACGACCCACAGGAGACAACGTGCGCACACGAGCGCCCAAATACCTACTCGGAGCGGCCCTGGGTGCCGCCTCCGCTTCATTGCTCATCGCCGGGCCCGCCTTCGCCGATGACTTCGACCCGAAGGCCGCCGTCGACACGCTGTCACAGTCGACCAACCTGCTGTGGGTGATCATCGGCGCCACGCTGGTGATCTTCATGCAGGCCGGCTTCGCGCTCGTCGA
>CAZQPJ010000196.1:0-5009 GCA_964595105.1 uncultured Bifidobacterium sp. | reverse complement strand
CATCGCCGGGCTCATCATCGCCTCCATTGCGGGCAACAACGCGGGCGTGGTGCTCTCCATCGGGGCGGCGGTCGCCGTGGCCGGCATCGTGCTCCTCACCCACGGTGCCGTCACCGGCCGGGAACGCATCGAGCCGTTCGACGAGGCGTTGGCCGAACGACTCGAGCAACAGGTCGCCGAACTGGTGGCCGCAGGAGCCCCCGATCACAAGGTGCGGGCACTGGTGCGCGACGCGATGAAGCTCGGCCACCGGTGACCTGCGAATGAGCCGCGAGACCGACACGCAGCTCGCCACACGTCTGGCCGTCGAGGCCGGTCATGTACTGATGAAGGTGCGCGAGGAACTCGCCGGCGGGCCACCGTGGCGGCTGATGGACACCGGCGACATCGCAAGCCACCGGTTCCTCGTCGACGAGTTGCAACGACACCGGCCCGACGACGCGGTGATGTCGGAGGAGGGCGTGGATGACCCACGCCGATTCACCACCGATCGTGTGTGGATCGTCGACCCTCTCGACGGCACCAACGAGTTCGGGGAACGCGGCCGACACGACTGGGCGGTGCACGTGGCGCTGTGGGAGAACGGCGCGTTCGCAGCGGGCGCGGTGAGCCTGCCGGCGCTCGACATGGTGTTCTCCACCGACCCTGCGCCCGTGGTGCCTCCACCGCAGTGGGAACGACCACGCCTGGTCACCAGCCGTACACGCAACCCACCGGCGGCCGTGATCGTGGCGAACGCGATGGGGTGCGACGCCGTGCGACTCGGGTCGGCCGGTGCCAAGGCGATGGCCGTGGTGCTGGGCGAGGCCGACATCTACGTCCACGACGGCGGCATGTACCAGTGGGACAGCGCGGCACCGGCGGCGGTGGCGCTGGCGGCCGGCCTCCACGTGAGCCGCATCGACGGTTCACCACTGGTCTACAACCAGCGCGACGCGTGGCTCCCCGATTTCGTGGTGTGTCGCAAGGAGCACGCGGCCGACGTGATGGAAGCCCTCTGGGACGACCCGAGGGGACGACAACGCCGGTAGGTGCAGAACTTCTCCGCTGCCGACACGCCGAGCACGTTAGGCATGCATTACACTCTTCCCATGCAGCCAGCCCCTGTCGATGTCACCACCACCGCCGGAGAGACCCGCTTCCCCGGTCTCGCTGTCGCCGCCCTCGCCTCGCTCGGCGCCGGCGCCGTCCATGCGGCCGCCACCGGTATTCATGCCGAGCATCCGCAGCTCGCCCGCATCTTCGTGGTGATGACGGTGCTCCAGTTGGCCGTCGGCCTGTGGGCGCTGGTGCGTCCCAACCGGCTCGCCGCGGCCTCCGTGGTGGCGGTCAACGCCGCTGCCGTCGCCGGGTGGCTGGCCACCCGCCTCGTCGGCGTGTCGTTCGTCGACGGGCTCGAGACCCGCGAAGCCGCCCAGTTCGCCGACACGATGTGTGCAGCGCTCGGCGCGGCGGCCGCAGGCACCGCACTCGCTGCCCTCCTCGTGGGGCGTCGTCCCGCACCTGCCCGCCACCGCCTGGCGGTGCCCTCGCTGCTGGTGGCGGCCATGGCCGTCCCGGCCATGTGGGCCGGCGGCACGCACGTCCACTCGCACGACCACTCCGACACCGCCCTGGCAGCCGGCGCCGACGGGCATGCGCACGCCGATGGCACCACCGACGCAGCCACCGCTGCCGACGGTCACGTGCACTCCGACGGCACCACCGACGCCGCCACCACCGACACGGCGGCCACCGACGGCCACAACCACGCTGCTGCAACCACCGACTGGCCGCGAGCCTGGGACCCCGCGAAGGGCGCCGACCTCAGCGGCGTGCCCGGCGTGACGGCCGAGCAGGAGGCGCGAGCGCAGCAGCTCATCGACGACACGTTGAAGTACCTGCCGAAGTGGAGCACCCCCGAGGCCGCCATCGCCGATGGCTACCGCAGCATCGGTGATGCCGGTACGGGCAGCGAGCACTACATCAAGTTCGGCCTCATCGCCGACAACGCCTTCCTCGACGCCACGAAGCCCGAGTCACTCGTCTACGACGTCGACGGCGACAAGCGCACGCTGGCCGGCGCGATGTACATCGCCGGCGCCATGGCCACCGACGATCCGAAGCTCACCGACTTCGCCGGCCCACTGATGACGTGGCACAACCACGGTGACCTCTGCTGGGAGGCCGGCAAGGTGATCGGCGTGCTGAACCCGGTCACCAACGCCTGCGATCGCGGCACCAACCTCGGCGCCCAGTTCCCGATGGTGCACGTGTGGATCCGTGCGCACCAGTGCGGCCCGTTCGCCGCCCTCGAGGGTGTCGGCGCCGGTCAGGCTGCCGTGCCGGAAGACCAGCGCGTCGACCTCTGCAACGGTGGTCACGGCGATCACGCCGGTCACGGCACCACCGCTGCCGCCACGCCGAAGCCGTACGATCCCACCCAGCCGATCGACCTGTCGGGTGTGCCCGGCGTGACGCCCGAGCAGCAGGCCGCGGCCGAGAACCTGGTGGCGGTCACCCTGGTGCGCCTGCCGCAGTGGGCCGACTACAAGGTGGCCGAAGCTGCCGGCTTCAAGAGCATCGGTGACGGCGTCACCGGAGCCGAGCACTACATCCACTGGGACTGGATCAACGACAACATCGCGCTCGACCCCGACCACCCGGAGAGTCTCGTGTACGAACCGCAGCCCGACGGCTCGAAGAAGCTCGTCAGCGCGATGTACATGCTCCCCGACAACGTGTCGCTCGACAAGGTGCCCAACATCGGCGGCAAGTTGATGCAGTGGCACATCCACGACAACCTGTGCTTCACCAACGACCCGGTCCAGCCTCGGGTCGCAGGCCTCACCAACGGCCAGGGTGGCTGCGCTGCCCCGCTGGTGAAGTTCCGCCCGGCACCGATGATCCACGTGTGGATCACGCCGCACAAGTGCGGCCCGTTCGCCGCTCTGGAAGGCGTGGGTGCCGGTCAGGTTGCTGCCGGTGAAGAGCACCTGTGCGACCACGTGCACGGCGCATCGGCCGGCCTCGGCGGCTGACCGGACCGACCTCTACGTCGCAGGCCGCGCCCGCGCCGCCATGGTGGCGTGGGCGTCGGCATCGCGGATGAACCACGAGAAGATCGCTGCCAGCAGCGCGAACACGATGGCACCGGCGAACCCCCAGTGCACCCCGGTGAGGGCCCGATCGAGTGACGACACGCACGCCGGATCGGACGAGCCAGCACATGTGAACAGCGTCGGCCTCAATGCGCCGTACGACGACAGGATGCTGGCCAGCACCGCCACCCCGACGCTGACGCCCACCTGCCGCTGGGTGCTGAACAGCGACGACGCCCGACCGTTCTGCGACGGCGAAATGGTGGAGTAGCTCGCCGCCTGCATCGGCACGAAGGCGAAGCCCATGCACAGCCCACGGAGGAACATCAGACCGCGAATGAGCCACAGGTCGGTGTCGAGCGACAGGGTGGTGTAGAGGGTGATGGCTGCGGCCGCAGCGAGGAAGCCACCGCTCATCAGGCGGCGCGGCCCGACGGTGGCGTAGGCACGACCGGCGATGAGCGACGAGCAGAACACGCCGAAGGCCTGCGGGAACGTGGTGAGTCCGCTCTGCAACGCCGACATGCCACGCAGGTTCTGAAGGTAGATGGGCATGATGAACATCACACCCAGGAAGCTGGCGCCGGAGAAGAAGCTGACGGTGTTGCACTGGCGGAACATGCGGTCGCGCAGCAGTCGCAGGTCGAGCATTGGGTTGTCGACCGAGAGTTCGACCTTCACCGTCAACACCGCGCACAGCACTCCGAGCCCACCAGTGCCGAGCACCAGCCACGACGACCAACCCGCACGCGGCCCCTCGCTGAGCGCGTAGACCACCAGCGCGAGCGCGGCTCCCGACAGCACGAATCCAGCGGGGTCGAAGTGTCGGGCCGACGGCTCGCGATGTTCACGCAAGTACCGAACGCCGAACCAGAGCGCCACCACCGAGATGGGCACGTTCACCCAGAAGATCCAGCGCCAGTGGAAGTGCGTGGTGATGAGCCCACCGAGCACCGGCCCCAGCGCCGGCGCCAGCAGCGTGGGCATCATGATGATGGTCGACGCCTTCGCCCGCTCGGAGTGCGGGAACGCCCTGAACAGCATGCTGACACCGACGGGGGTCAGCATGCCGCCGCCAACGCCCTGCAGGACACGGAAGCCGATCAGTTGACCGATGCTCTGCGCCATGCCGCACGCGAACGACCCCAGGGCGAACGCCGACAGCGCGAAAAGGAACACCTTCTTGGTGCCGAACCGATCGCCCAGCCATCCGCTGGTGGGAATCCACACCGCCAGACTGAGGGTGTATCCGAGCACCACCCATTCGATGGCATCGGTGCGGAACTCCTTCCCCATCGAGAAGAGAGCGACGTTGACGATGGTGGTGTCGAGGATGTCGAGGAAGATGGCCGCCACGTAGACGATGGCCACGACCCACTTGTACTGCAGCCGACGGCCGAGCACCTCCACCATGTCGTCGGCGGGGTGGGCTTCGGCGAGGGGTGTCACCCGGCCGACGCTACCGATGGCTCAGGGGACGTCGAGAATCGTGACGACGCCGGTGCTGCCATCCACGCGGATGCGGGCACCGTGCGGAATCCGACGGGTACCGCCCGTGGCGCTGATGACGCATGGAATGCCGAGCTCGCGGCTGACGATGATGGCGTGGCTCAACGGAGCCCCAACGTCGACCACCACGCCGGCGGCGGGCACGAACAGCGGCGTCCACGACGGGTCGGTGATCGGCGCCACGAGTATGTCGCCGGGTTCGAGCGCGAACGGATCGGACGAGTCGAGCACCACGCGGGCGATGCCCTCGGCCTGCCCCGGGCAGCCGGGCAACCCGGCCAACACGTCGCCAGCAGCAAGGCGGTCGGCCGACACGGCATCGCGCCGGGTCCAGGTGTCGGGCCCATCGGTACGTCCCATGTTTTAATGATGCGGCGACCACCGAGATCTACGCTCTTTCCCTACGCGACGCTCGCGTAC
>CAZQPJ010000195.1:0-5014 GCA_964595105.1 uncultured Bifidobacterium sp. | reverse complement strand
GAGAGTTCGATCTCGCCCATGTGCCGCAGGCCGTGCTGATAGATCCAGCACTCGGTGGCGTCGAGCAGCGTGATGCCGTCGGGTCCGGCCACCCTGGCGCTGTAGGTACTGGCGATCTGCGGCGGGAACGGGCGTGGAATGACGAGCCGGTTCAGCTCGGCAGGGTCGAGTTGCTCGAGCCACGCCTCGGTGCGGGCGAACACGGCCCGCATGTACTCCTTGAAAGCCTCGAAGTTGCCGATGCGCTGGAACACCA
Organism: uncultured Bifidobacterium sp.; assembly: GCA_964595105.1. Lineage (GTDB taxonomy): Bacteria > Actinomycetota > Acidimicrobiia > Acidimicrobiales > Ilumatobacteraceae > UBA668. Next base: position 4,758 of record CAZQPJ010000195.1, on the reverse strand, counting down.
TCTCGTCGACCGTGCGGTGCTTGCCGTGGTCGTTCACGCTCATCTCCACACGGTCCTGCCACTCCTGGTTCCAGATGGGCATCGTGCCGGTCATCATCATGAACGAGGCGTCGATCATGTTGACGATGTGGAACAGGCTGAACGCGATGGGCAGCACGCCCTCACGCTCGAAGTGGTTGACATGTTCGAGGTCCATCGAATCGCACGCCTGGTGGTAGAGCGAATGCATGGCCTTCATGCGGCGTTGGAGCGAATCGAGCACCAGAGAGGGAGACGTGTCCATGAGCCGACCCTAGTAGCGTGACGCCGTGCCCGCCGATGCCGTGAACCCCCACGCCGCACCCTCACGAGACACCGCACGAGACGCCCACGGCCAGCGCCTCGTGCACGTGGCATGCATCATGGACGGCAACGGCCGCTGGGCGAAACGCCGTGGGCTCCCCCGCACCGCGGGCCACACCGAGGGCGAGGAAGCCCTGGCCCGACTCGTGCGCGTCGCCGTGCGCCGCAACGTCGGGTGGCTGACGGTGTTCGGATTCTCCACCGAGAACTGGACCCGTCCGCGTGCCGAGGTGCGGCACATCGTCGGCCTCCACAAGAAGCTGTTCGGCAGGGTGGCCGAGCTGAACGAGCTCAACGTGAAGGTGCAGTGGATGGGTCGACCGTTCGACACTCCCGAGGCGCGTACGCCGAAGTTCGTCCAACGCGCCATCCGCAAGGCAATCGCCGACACCGCTGGCAATACCGGCATGGTGCTCACCGTGGCGTTCGACTACGGCAGCCATGCGGAGATCGCACACGCGGCCCGCGCCGCTGCAGCCGAGGGCACGGCCGATGCCGACGCCATCGGTCGACACCTCTATCTGGCCGACCTGCCGCCGGTCGACGTGCTGGTGCGGACATCCGGGGAAATGCGCGTGAGCAACTTCATGCTGTGGCAGAGCGCAGGCACCGAGGTCTATTTCACCGACACACCGTGGCCCGAGTTCGATGCCGCCGAGCTCGACGCCGCGCTGGCCCTCACGCGTTGACCCACGGATGAAGGTCGCCGCCGCACTCGCGGCCATCACTGCGGCATTGCCGTCGCCCGAACAGCGTCCGGGCCAACAGCAGATGGCCGAGGCCGTCGCCACCGCCATCGCCGAGGGACGTCACCTCGTGGTGGCTGCCGGCACCGGCACCGGCAAGACCATCGGCTACCTCGTTCCCGCTGTGCTGGCGGGGAAGACAGTGGTGGTGGCCACAGCGACCAAGGCGTTGCAAGACCAGCTGGCCGACAAGGACCTGCCCTTCCTCCAGCAGCACATGCCCACACCGTTCGAGTGGGCAGTGCTGAAGGGCCGGCGCAACTACGTGTGCATGCAGCGCCTGGCCGAGCTGCAGCCCGGGGCCGCCGACCAGCTCGAGATCGAGGAGTTCGCGGCCACCACCAAGGTGGAGATCCGGCGTCTCGGCGAATGGGCGAAGCAGACCCGCACGGGCGACCAGGCCGAGCTCGACTGGGCACCCTCCGACCGAGCGTGGCAGGCGGTCAGCGTCGGCAGCGACGAATGCCCCGGCGCGCAACGCTGCCCAAAGGGCCCCGTGTGCTTCGCCGAGGCCGCACGCGACCGTGCCGCTGCAGCGAACGTGATCGTGGTGAACATGCACCTCTACGGGCTGCATGTTGGTTCGGGCGGCGCCATCCTGCCCGAGCACGACGTGGTGGTGATCGACGAGGCCCACCAACTCGAGGACATCATGAGCGACACCGTGGGGCTCGAACTGAGCGGTGGCACGTTCACGTCACTCACCGCCACGCTGAAGCGCATCCTCGACGACCCCGTGGTGGTGGGCCCTGTCGCCGAGTCGGCGCAGGCGCTGCGCGACACGCTCTCGCCGATGGTGGGCGACCGCCTGCCCTCACCGTTGCCCGGCAACGTGACGGAGCTTCTGGTCGACCTTCGTGGCCGCGCCCAGAAGGCTCAGGATGCACTGCGCGCCATCAACACCGAGGTCGACGAGGCGAAGCAACGCAAGCTCCGGGCGCAGCAGATGACCACCCGGGTGCAGGAGGCCATCGACATCGCCCTCGGCGACCTCACGGGCCGCGTCGCGTTCGTGGGCGGAGGTCCCGAGTTCCCGCGGCTCGAGATCGCGCCGCTGGATGTGGGGCCGGTGCTCGCCGCAGGCGTGTGGGCACAGCGCACGGCGGTGCTGACCAGCGCCACCATTCCCACGTCGCTCGGTGCCCGCGTGGGCCTGCCCGAGGGCGAGTTCGACGAGATCGACGTCGGCAGTCCGTTCGACTACAGCAGCAACGCCCTCCTGTACTGCGCCGTCCACCTGCCCGACCCGCGCACGGCCGCATTCGGCCCCGCTGTGCACGACGAACTCGTGGCGCTCATCGAAGCAGCGGGCGGGCGCACGCTCGCGTTGTTCACCAGTTACAAGGCGATGGACGCGGCCGCCGAAGCCGTGCGGACGCGCCTGAGCCTCCCCATCCTCACCCAACGCGACATGCCGAAGACCGCGCTCGTCCGCGCGTTCAGCGACGATGAGCACACGTGTCTGTTCGCGACGTCGGGCTTCTTCCAGGGCGTCGACATCCCGGGTCGGACGCTGAGCCTCGTGGTGATCGACAAGATCCCGTTCCCCCGCCCCGACGACCCACTGCTGTCGGCGCGACGCGAGGTGCTCGGCCCCGCGGCGTTCGGGCAGATCGACATTCCGCGGGCGTCGATGCTGCTGGCGCAGGCCACCGGTCGCCTCATTCGCACGGCCTCCGACCGCGGCGTGGTGGCCGTGATGGACCCCCGCCTCGGCACCGCCAACTACCGGTGGGACATCGTGCGGGCACTGCCCCCGATGAAACGGACACGCCACCGCACCGAGGCCGAGGAGTTCCTGCGGGCCATCACCGGCTGAACCCCACCACGGCAACCGCGTCTACAGTCGGCGACGTGGCAGAACTCGTGCACTGCACCGTCGAAGGCGGGGTGGCCACCATCACGCTCGACTCCCCGGCGAACCGCAACGCGCTGTCGCGGCAACTGGTGGCCGACCTCAACGCAGCACTCGATCGAGCCGAGCAGCCCGAGGTGCGCGCCGTGGTGCTCACCCATGTCGCGCCGGTGTTCTGTGCGGGAGCCGACCTGAAGGAGCGCGCCGCCGACACCACCGCGAACGCCGACGCTTCGTCGGCCGGCAACCCGATGGCCACTGCGATGGAGCGACTCGCCACCATGCGGGCCGTCACCATCGCTGCTGTCGATGGCCCGGCGCGGGCCGGCGGTATCGGCATCATGGCCGCCTGCGACCTCGTGGTGGTGAACACGGCCGTCACGTTCGCCCTCACCGAGGTGCGCATCGGGGTTGCGCCTGCCATCATCAGCGTGCCGATCCTGGCGCGCTGCAACTGGAGTTCTCTCGCCGCGGCGTGGCTCACCGGTGAACCCTTCGACGCACATGCCGCCCGGGCGATGGGGTTGGTCACTCACGTGGCCGACGACGTGGCGGCCACGGTGCGCACGCTCGTGAGCGGCGTGCTGGCCGGGGCCCCCAACGCCGTCGCCGAGGCGAAGAAGGTGCTGCGCGGCGGACAGCCGCAGATGGCCGACATGGTGGTGCTGAGCGACCGACTGTTCCGCAGCGACGAAGCAGCAGAGGGCATGCGGGCGTTCGCCGAGAAGCGCCCCCCTCGATGGAACCCGGAGGCCGCAGGATGAGCGTGCTTCCCGATCGCGTGGTGCCCACCAGCGACACCTATCGAGAGAACCGCGAGTCGCTGCTGCGCCAGCTGGCTGCACACGACGAACAGCTCGCCCTCGTGAACGGCGGGGGCGGCCCGAAGTACGTCGAGCGCCACCGAGCGCGCGGCAAGATGCTGGTCCGCGAACGCATCGACGCCCTGCTCGACCCGGGTTCACCGTTCCTCGAACTGTCACCATTGGCGGCGTACGGCAGCGAGTTCCCGGTGGGCGCCGGCACCGTGAGCGGCATCGGGTTCGTCGAGGGCATCGAGTGCATGATCACGGGCAGCGACCCGACGTTGCGCGGCGGCGCCAGCAACCCCTACACGCTGAAGAAGAACCTGCGCACCAACGACATCGTGCGCGAGAACCGTCTTCCCACGATTGCGCTCACCGAGTCGGGCGGCGCCGACCTGCCCACCCAGAGCGAGGTGTTCATCCCCGGTGGCCGGGGCTTCCGCGACATCACCACCGCGTCCGCGGCAGGCATTCCGCAGATCTCCCTCGTGTTCGGCACCTCCACTGCGGGTGGCGCCTACGTGCCGGGCATGAGCGACTACGTGGTGATGATCAAGGAACGATCGAAGGTGTTCCTCGGCGGTCCACCGCTCGTGAAGATGGCCACCGGGGAGGACAGCGACGACGAGAGCCTCGGTGGCGCCGAGATGCATGCCCGGGTGAGCGGACTCGCCGACTACTTCGCGGTCGACGAGATGGATGCCATTCGCATCGGCCGGCAGATCGTGAAGCGCCTCAACCATCGCAAGCTCGGACCTCCGCCACGAGGCGACGGCCGCCCACCGAAGTACGACCCTGATCAACTGTTGGGCATTCCCTCGGCCGACCCGAAGGTGCCCTTCGACCCGCGTGACGTCATTGCCCGCATCGTCGACGACAGCGACTTCGACGAGTTCAAACCGCTCTACGGCACGTCGCTCGTCACCGGATGGGCCGAACTCCACGGCTACCCGATCGGCATCCTCGCCAACCACCGCGGCGTCCTGTTCAGTGAGGAGAGCGAGAAGGC
>CAZQPJ010000194.1:0-5055 GCA_964595105.1 uncultured Bifidobacterium sp. | reverse complement strand
CGCGCGCGATCGTGGCGGCGTTCAAATCTTCTGACGGCGTCGGTGCCGTGCAGAGAGGACAGCACGAGGTGACCGGTGAGGGCCGATTGCACGGCGATGCGCGCCGTGTCGGCGTCACGGATCTCACCCACGAGGATGACGTCTGGGTCTTGGCGCAGGATGGCCTTCAGACCGGTGGCGAAGGTGAGGCCGGCCTGATCGTTGGTCTGGATCTGGTTGATGCCGGGGAACACGTACTCCACCGGGTCTTCGACGGTGGTGATGTTCTTGCCCGCCGAATTCACCTCGAGCAGTGATGCATAGAGCGTCGTGGTCTTGCCGGCGCCGGTGGGGCCGGCGCAGATGACCATGCCGAAGGGCGAGTGGATGAGCTTCGAGTAGTGAAGGTAGGTCTCGCGGGGAAACCCGAGTTCCGACAGACCGATCATCGACCGCGACTTGTCGAGAATTCGCATCACGATCTTTTCGCCGAACACGGTCGCCACGCTGGCGACGCGCACGTCGACTTCCTTGCCGTCGATGACCGTGGAGAACTGGCCGTCCTGTGGGCGGCGCTTCTCGACGATGTTCATGCCGCTCATGATCTTGAGGCGGCTGGTGAGCGCAGCGTGCACGCCGTGGGGGAGGCTGAAGGTCTCCACGAGGTGGCCGTCGATGCGGAACCGCACTCGCAGGGTCTCGTCGAGCGGCTCGATGTGGATGTCGCTGGCTCGGTCGCGCATGGCCTGACTGACGATGCGGTTGACGAGTTGGATGATCGGCGCTTGGTCGTCGAGGCTCACCTCAGCGGCGGCGGCCGCCATCTTGGCCTGGTCGTCACCGACCTCGATGGAGGCGACGAGCCGGTCGATGTCGGCATCGGCGCGGTACATCGAGTCGATGAACGTGCGTACCGTGATCGGGTCGGCGACGAAGTAGGTGACGGGTCGCTGTGCTGCGGCCTCGATGGCGGAGCGACGCGACGGCGAAGGATCGGCGCACAGGACCACCAACGCGTCGCCCTCGATGGCGACGCCGATGGCGCACTGCTTTCGGACGATGGCTTCGGGCAGGGTGCCCTTCACATCGTCGGCGATCACGATGTTCTTGGTCTCGACCGCCTGCACTCCCGTGGCGTGCGACAGCGCCAATGCCATCTCGGTGCGGCCCACCGTGTAGCGGGACATCACCGCATCGGCGAACTGCAGGAGGTCGCCGTTGGCTGTTGCCAGCGAGGCCGCCATGTTCTCGACGGAGAGGTGACCGTTGTCGACCAGGAACTGGCCGGCCTTCACGCATTCCGCAGCGGCCTCACCCTCGGGTGTGGCGACCGCTTGGTCCTTCGTTCCCCTGAACAGTGCCATGGTGCCCTCCGCAGCCGGTCGTCAGAACGACAGGCTCGACTCCATGCTCGCAGGAGCCGCGGGGGTGTTCGTCGGATCGGTGACCCGGACGAACTGGCTGGGGTTCAGTTCGATGATCGCCCGCTCGAGTTCCTCGAGTCGCTCGAGCTGGACGACAGCGCTGACGTCCATCGTGTCCGACAGCTGGGCTTCGATCTCGGCCATGCGGAGTGTGCTCTTGTCGAGCTTCTCGTCGGTCTCTGCGGCGAGACGGTCGAGTTCGATGCGCACGAGCATGGCCTCGCCCACCGCCGACGACAGTTGCTCCTTCACGGTGTCGAGCGCCTTCTCGTCGATCTTGCCGACCTGCTCGGTGAGCGCCACGAGTCGGTCGTTGTGTTCGTAGAGACGGTTCTCGAGTTCGAGCATCCGCTGCGACAGTGCGCCGATGGCATCGTCGAACCCGGAGCCGATGCGGCCCATGGAGGCCTCGATCTGTGCGATCTTCGTGCCGGTGGTCTCGTTGATGCGTTCCTCCATGGCGAGCATCCGGTCGGTGACCTTGTTGTCGACGAAGTCGACGCGCTGGTTCACCATGGCGGTGTGCTCGCCGATCTGGCGCTGCACCTCGGGAACGATCGACTCGAGCGACGAACGGACGAGGCCGAGTCGTTCCTCGACCGCCTGGGCCAGGGTGCGGTTGCCCTCGTCCATGCGCTGCGAGAGCGCCACGGTGGTGTCGTTCACGTGTTGCACCAGAGCGCTCGACTGCTGGTCGAACCGATGGCTGGCTTTCTGCAGGTCGTCGATACGGGCGTGTGCGGCGGCGCTCTGCTGATCGATCTGATCGCGAACGGCCGCGAGTTCGGCTGCATCGACTCCGGACGTGGAGGCGGGAATCTGGAGGATGCGGTCCTCGACGTCGGCGAAGCGGCGCTGCTGGTGCGTCGCGAAGTCGGCGAGTCGCTCGTCGAGCGCCCGCTGGAGGTTCTGCTGGTAGGTGCCGGCGGCCTGCTGGTTGATGTCGAGACGTTCGATGACACCCTGAAGTTGGGCGTTGAACTCGGCGCGAATGTCGGCCTTTGCCTGCTCAGCGGCCTGCCGAGCGACCTCGACCTGCTGTGCCATGGTGGCGACGTACTGGTTCAACTGGCGTTCGACGGCACCAGCGATGGTGGTTGCAAGGACCTCGACGGTCGCTGCGGAAATGGCCGGAGCGTTGGTTGTCTGCGTGCTCATCACTGGCCTTCTCGGTTGCTCGTCGGCTCGAGGTGAGCCGTTTCTTCCTTCGCCACGAAGGGGTATCGGCGCGGCTTGCCCAACTCTTGAGAGATTGGTGGCGTCAGTGGTCGAGTTCTTCGAGCCGGCGCCCGGCGCTGTAGCGCAGCATGGCGACGAGGTGGTCGGCCAGGCTGGCCGATGCGGCGTCGAGGTTGGCGATGAACTGTTCGGCGTTCGTGGCCGGCACGTCGTGCAGGTCGGTGATCACCTTCAGAGCGGTGAAGGGCACTCCCAGCATCTCGCACGTGTGTGCCACCGCCGCCGCTTCCATGTCCTTGGCCACGGCGCCGGCCGCCTCGATGATGCGGCGGTCGTCGGGCGATTCGTCGAGCGAGCCGCCCGTGGTGACCACGCCGTGTTCCGCGCCGATGGCTGCCCCCAGCGCCGCAGTGGGAACGACGGGAAAGCTGCCGAGACCGAAACGGTCGAACACGGGGATGTCGATGCGCCGGTCGTGGCGGATCACGTGTGGGTGTGCCAGATAGACCTTGCCGATCCGGCCGCCCCTGCTTGCCCATCCGCCCGCAGTACCGGCGGACACCACGAGGTCGGGCTGGAGGTGGTCGATGACCGCGGCGGTGTTCAGCACCGCAGGCTCGGGGCCGACAGCGGCGATGCCGAAGCGGGTGTCGGTGCCGTTGACGGCGATGACCACGCGTGTCGGCCCGATCTCGGTGGCCCACCACTGGTGCGGGCGGCCGGCGGGGACGGTGATCGGTGCGGCCCCGAGTGTCGTGATGATGGGTGTCGCCTCCTCGGGCATCGCCATCACGACCGCAATGGTGCGTAGCGTCACCGTGGTTCTCCGGGCCGCTCGGACCGGGTGAGCAGCAAACCGCCTGCGCTGTCGGCCCGACGGGTTCGCAGTCCCAGCGCCTGCACCACGTAGTGCGCCGCCACGGCCGTGACGATGCCTGCCAACGCGGCAGCACGTCCGCTGGCCACCGCCGCGGCGGCGTAGACGCACGACACGAGAATCGCCAGCAGCGCCCGCGGCGCACTGGCGATGAGGATGGCCGGCACCTCGTCCTTCAACACCGACACCGCCACGCCGCCGCCCACGGCCGCAACCGTGCCGACGAAGATGGCGGAGACGACGGGCAGGCCCGCACTCAACGCCGAGGCCGTACCCGACACGGCGAAGAGGCCGAGTGCCAGTGCGTCGAGCAACTGCACCAGGGCCCCGATTCGCGCGAGCCGCTGACCGACGAGCAGCACCACGAGGATGCAGCCGATGACCGTGGTGAGGTACCACGGAGATCGCAGGCTTTCGGCCGGCAGGTGGCCGATCAGCATGTCGCGGATGAATCCGCCGCCGAGCCCCATCAGCGTGGCGAAGGTGGCGACGCCGACGATGTCCCAGTGATGCCGGTCGTCGACCGACGCCTGCAGGGCTCCCACCAGCGCGTTCACGCCGACGGTGAGGAGGGCCAGCCACAGCGGGGTTCGTGTTGCGAGATCCGGAAGGAAGTTCATGGGCGCATCGCCGAGCGTACCCATGCGGGCAGAATGGTCGCTGTGAAGGTTCACCTCATCGACGGCACCTACGAGCTGTTCCGCCAGCACTTCGGCATGGTGGTGCGGCACGGCGACCCAGGGCCCCACGATGCGGCCATCGGTGTGGTGGGCAGCACGCTGCAGATGGTGCAGAAGGGCGCCACGCACGTCGGTGTCGCCAGCGACCACGTGATCGAGAGCTTCCGCAACGATCTCTACGGTGGCTACAAGACCAGCGCCGGCATGGACCCCGTGCTGTTGGCGCAGATCCCGGTGATGGAGGCGCTCCTGGAAGCCGCCGGCTTCACGGTGTGGCCGATGGTGGAGCACGAGGCGGACGACGCCCTCGGTGCGGCGGCGGCGGTGGCCGACGCCGACCCACGTGTGGAGCAGGTGCTGATCGTGACCCCCGACAAGGACCTCGGCCAGTGCGTGCGTGGCACACGGGTGGTCCAGTACGACAGGCGCAAGGACGAGGTGATCGACGAAGCGGCAGTGACGGCGAAGTTCGGGGTGCCACCCGCGTCGGTGGCCGACTACCTGGCTCTGGTGGGCGACAGTGCAGACGGCTACCCGGGCCTGCCGGGCTGGGGTGCCAAGGGTGCCGCCACGGTGCTGGCACGGTGGGGCACCATCGAGGCGGTACCCGCGTCGGCAGCCGACTGGGACCTTCCCGGCCTCCGTGGTGCCGAGAAGCTCTGCGCCACGCTGCAGGCCCAGATCGCCGACGCGCTGCTGTTCAAGCGGATCGCCACGGTGGCGATCGACCTGCCGGTGGGCACGGTCGACGAGTGGCGCTGGACCGGCCCCACGGCCGGTTTCCGCGAGGTGGCCGAGGCACACGGGGCTCCGCAGTTGGCCGACAGGGCGGAGCGTCTGGCACGAAAGGTCGCACCCGCTGGCTGAGGTGACGGCCAGGTGGCCTGCGGCACACGAGCGGCACCGTTGAAGGCTG
>CAZQPJ010000193.1:0-5136 GCA_964595105.1 uncultured Bifidobacterium sp. | reverse complement strand
GCCCGCGGCAACGACCTCACCTGGCACCCGGGCTACATGCAGCACCGCTACGACAACTGGGTGGGCGGCCTCAACGGCGACTGGCTCATCAGCCGTCAGCGCTTCTTCGGCGTGCCGATTCCGCTGTGGTACCGACTCGACGCCGACGGCAACCCGATCTACGACGAGGTGCTCACCCCCACCGAGGACCGACTTCCCGTCGACCCCTCCACCGACTGCCCGGAGGGTTTCACCGCCGATCAGCGCGGCGTGCCGGGTGGGTTCATGGGTGACCCCGACGTCATGGACACATGGGCCACCTCGTCGCTCACGCCCCAGATCGCCGGCGGATGGCAGGAAGCCGAGGCGAACCACTTCGACCAGGTGTTCCCCTACGACGTCCGTCCGCAGGGGCACGACATCATCCGCACGTGGCTGTTCGCCACCATGGTGCGCAGCCATCACGAGCACGAGTGTTCGCCGTGGCACAACGCCGCCCTCAGCGGCTGGATTCTCGACCCCGACCGCAAGAAGATGTCGAAGAGCAAGGGCAACGTGGTCACGCCGATGCACCTGCTCGAGCAGTACGGCACCGACGCCGTGCGCTACTGGGCAGCGAGCGGACGTCCCGGCGTCGACACGGCGTTCGACGAGGGCCAGATGAAGATCGGCCGCAAGCTGGCCACCAAGTTGCTGAACGCCACCAAGTTCGTCCTGTCGTTCGGTGAACCACCGGCCGGCGCCGCTCCGACTGCCCCAGTCGATGTCGCGATGCTCGCCTCGCTCGATGCCGTGGTCGCCGATGCCACCGCAGCGTTCGACGGGTTCGACTATGCCCGCGCCCTCGAGTTGGTGGAGGGCTTCTTCTGGTGGTTCTGCGACGACTACGTGGAACTGGTGAAGGGCCGTGCCTACAACGGGCAGGGCGAGGCGGCGCGCGACTCGGCTCTGGCCGCACTGCGCACCGCGCTGCACACCGTGCATCGACTGTTCGCACCGTTCCTGCCGTTCGTCACCGACGAAGTGTGGAATTGGTGGCAGCCCGGGTCGGTGCATGCCCAGCCGTGGCCGACCACCTCGGGGGGTGGCGATGCGTCGATGCTGGCGCCCGTGGGCGAAGTGCTGGCGGCCATCCGTCGCGCCAAGACCGAGGCGAAGGCGAGCCAGAAGGCCGTGGTGGAACTCGCCGTGGTGGAGGGTCCCGCCGAGGTCCTCTCCATGGTGCAGGCGGCCGCTGCCGACCTTCGTGATGCCGGAAGCGTCACCGAGATGCACTGGGTCGAGGGGCCGGCATTGGCCTGCAGCATCACGCTGGCCCCGCCGTCGGAGGGCTGAGCCCCGCTGCCGGAGGCCGAGCACCGCGACGGCTCAGTCGTCGGTGGGCAGTGGCGAGGTGTGCACCTGCACCACCGGGCCCGTCGGCGTCGGCACGGTGAGGCGGCCGGCCTCGAACGCCCTCAACACCAGCTCGCGGAGCACGGACTTCACCTTGTCGGCCCCGCCCGGCACCGTGCGCACCTTCACCCGACACACGAGGCGGTCGTCGGTGATCTTCACCACACCGGCCACCGTCGGCGCACCCACCATCAGCGGTACTGCGACCAACGCCGCCGCCAACTGGTCGCACACGGCCGCGGCCTCCGCCATCAGCACGTCGAACGGCGTGGAGCGCGACACTTCGATGTCGAGCATCGCCACCGACTCCTTCGACAGGTTCGCCGACCTCGGCACACCACCGTGTGGCACGGTCCAGATTCGCCCGTCGCTGTCGTTGAGCCGCACCGACCGCAGCGTGATGCGCTCCACCGTGCCGGAGGCCAACCCGAGATCCACCTCGTCACCGACGCCGTACTGATCCTCGGCGAGCACGAAGAGTCCGGCGATGACGTCGCGCACCAGTTGCTGGGCGCCGAACGCAGCGGCACCGCCCACCACGGTCGCGGTGGCCACGAAGGCACCGATGTTGATGCCCATCTGGCTGACGATCGTGATGATGGCCACCGTCCAGATGACGCCCACCACCACACCGCGGAGGGCACCCACCAGTGCGCGCTGGCGGGCCTCCGCGCGGGCCGGGTCGACCCCTGGGAGGCCAATGGTGCGCGACACCATGCGCCGCACGACCCGACGGACCGCCACCGTGAGGGCCCACGCGAGCGCGACGGTGATGACGACGCGCAGCGCCGTGAGCAGATGGAGTTGGTCGAGTCGGTCGAGCCACGACGTCGAAACGGACAGCACGCCGCGACAGTAACGCCCGAGCGCACACGGGTAGCCTCGTGCACGCCATGGACGACCTCGCCGAGAACGAACAGCCCGCCGTCGCGGCACCGTTCCGGCCGCATCACACTCGCACGCAGAAAGCGATCCTCGCCCTGAACGTGTTCGTCGTGGTCCTGTGCATCGTCGGCGCCATCGGCCTCATCTTCGGCAAGGACCAACTCGATCGACGACTGCAGACGTCCCGCGTCGAGGTCGCCACCACCGTTGCCGCAACGGCCCCGGCACCGGGCTCCACGTTCATCCCTGCATCGGTCGACACCACCGTTCCAACCACCACGCCCAACACCTTCCCGGTGGCAGACCCGCTGGCGAAGAACTTCCTCATCACCGGGTCCGACACCAATGCGTGCGTCAGCCCCGATTCACCGTGGGCCGGTGCTGCCGACCCCGCCCGAGAGACCATCGGCAACCGCAGCGACACCATCATGGTGATGCGCGTCGACCCGGTCACTCACCAGGCCGCCGTCCTGTCGTTCCCGCGTGACCTCTGGGTGAAGATTCCCGGCAAGGGCAAGAACCGCATCAACGCCGCCTACGTGAAGGACGACTACTCGCTGCTCGCTGCCACGCTGTACGCCGAGTTCGGCATCACTGTCGACCACTACATCCAAGTCGACTTCTGCGCCTTCAAGCGCATCGTCGATGCAGTCGGCGGTGTGGCCGTGCCCTTCGACACGCCGGTGTTCGACGACAACATCAACCTCCACATCGACACACCCGGTTGCCACACGTTCGTGGGCGACGAGGCACTCGCCTATGTGCGCTCACGGCACCTCAAGTGGGTCGATGAGAACGGCAAGGCCCACGAAGACCGAGCGTCCGACCTCGGCCGCATCTCGCGTCAGCAGGACTTCCTGCGCCGTGTGATGCAGGCCGCGCTGAAGAAGGGACTGTTCGACCCTGCGGTGGCACAGGCCCTCATCAAGTCGCTGCAGACCGAGATCGTCACCGAAGGCGGATTCACCATCAACGACATGCTGAAGTTCGCGGGCGTGCTGAAGGACATCAACCCGAAGGGCATCAACACCTACCAGGTGGAGGTGAGCCGACTCATCACCGGCGGCCGCGACGTGCTCGAGCCGAAGTTGAAGAGCGCGAACATGCGCGCCATTCTCGACATCTTCCAGGGCAAGGCGCCGCTGGCGGGTGCTCCCGAGCAGGTGTTCAGCACCACCACGACACCGGGCACCAGCGTGCCCGGCTCCAATGTCTCGTCCACCACCATCGTGGGCACCACCGTGCCCGCACCCGACGAGAACGTGAAGGGCGACATCGTGCCCTCGGAGAACATCGTCTGCTGACCCGGCATCAACCGCGGTCGAGCACCCTGCCCAACGCGTCGGCGATCTCCGACGGACCCCCGACCGTGGTGAGCCGCGCGCCCGCACGCAGCGCGAACGAGCGAGCCTCTTCGTCGTCGCTCTCCGGCGCGATCACCACCACCTCGTCGAGCGCGGCAGCGGCGGCGACGGGGTCGCCGTCGACCGTGCAGCGGCAGTCGCTCAGCACCACCGCAACCTTGCGGCCGGCACCGCTGCGCGCCAACTGCTGCGCCGCCACCTGCAGTGCCCCTGCGAGGTCGGTCGTACCGAAGCCGCGCAGCGACAACACGTCGGTGACCACGAGGTCGCTCGGCTTGGGAGTCGTCTGCCCTTTCGCCACGATCACGTTCTTCCCGAACGCCAGCACGCTGTAGTCCGACGGCGATCGACTGGCCACGGCCGCTGCGGCAAGAGCGGCGGTGGCCAGGGGCTTGCCGCCCATCGAACCACTGCGGTCGACCAGCAGGCACAGCGCAGTCCCGGGCTTCACCCAGCTGCGCACTCTCAGTCGCTCCACGTCGAGCGAACCGGCGCGACCCTCCACGATGGCTTCCATGCTGGCGTCGATGTCGAGGTCACCACCATCGGGTCGATACGGCAGTTCGCGCAGCGTTCCCACCCCGCGCGGCCTCACAGGACCGCGGCGGGCGATGTCGAGGAACAGTCGGCCCGCCAACCGCCGTGCCAGTTCGCGCAACTTCTGGTCGGTGGCGCCCACCAGGGCGGCCAGCATCGCCAGGGTCTCGGGGGGGTCGTCGCGCAGACGCTCGTGGACGGCTGGCTCGTCGAGTTCACCGACCTCGGGCGACACCTGCTCGAACCGCGGATTGCGGGCGAGGTCGCGGCGCGACGTGGTGCGCTTCTGGTTCTGGGCCACCTCGGCGTCGGCCTCGTCGCCCTCCTTCACCTCGGGCGGGTTCAGGTGTTGCTGAACGCCCCCGTCGGGGCGGGTGCTTTTCCCTCGCCGCCCGAGCCGCCGGCCGGTTCGTCGGGCACACTGAACACGTCGTTCCACAACTCGGTGACGATGTCCTCCGCTCTGCGGGCGCACCCCTCTCGCAGGCGCAGTCGGCCGCTCAGCGCCACGAGTGCGGCATCGAGACCCACCGCCGGGTCGGTGGCCGACCCACCTCGCAGCGATGCCAGCGACGTCGCCACGGCCACCGTGTCGATGGCGCCGCGCACCGAACTACCGATGCGCACATCGGAGTGCGTGCGAGTGCCCCGCACCACCTCGATCACCTTGCCGAGCCACGCCGGGTCGACCGGTGCGTCGGGAAGGGCGGAGCGAACGATGTGCGCCTCGTCTGGGGCGTCCTGATAGTCGACCGACAACCGACACACCCGGTCGTAGACGGCACCGCTGATGCGGGCCGTTCCGATGGCGTCGAACGGGTTCATCGCTGCCACGAGGCGGAAACCGGGCGCGGCGGCCACACGGCCAAGGCGCGGTACGTGCAGTTCACGCTCGCTCATCACCGTGATGAGCACGTTCAGCGTCTCCTCGGGGATGCGGTTGATCTCCTCCACGTAGAGGAGCGAGCCCTCGCGC
>CAZQPJ010000192.1:0-5162 GCA_964595105.1 uncultured Bifidobacterium sp. | reverse complement strand
GGTCGGCGAAGAGGTGCAGCATCTCGCTCTTGCGCACGAAGCCGAAGTCCTCGATGTCGTCGAATGCGCCGAGCGCCACCATGCGGCGACCGATCTCACGCATCACGATGCGCATCTCGTGGATGGCGCGGATGTTGTTGGTCTTGGTGCGCTCGCGACCCGGCAGCCACGCCCGCGAACTGGCGATCGCCGCGGCCAGTTGGCCGTGCGTGACGGGATCCGGTTCCACCATGCCGAGCAACATCGTCGCCGCCGCCTCGCGCTCGGCGGCGCGCTCGGCGTTCTTCAGCGCCGGGTCGGACGAGTCGGGCGCCTGCCGCATACGGTCGATGGCAGCGAGCGCCAGTGTGGGCCGGGTCTCCCAGGTGGGCGAGCGAACCTCCCACTCGTTCGGGCCGCGGCTGCCGTACTCGTAGAGGAAACGATCGAAACCCTCGTCGAACTCATGCGAGTCAGGGTCGAGCCGCGACAGCGCCCACATGGCGTGGCTCGGCTCGGCCGAATCGACCTCGCCCACACCGGCGATGAGCGGCATGATGAGGTCGGGGCGACCCACCGCGGTGGCAACCGCAGTGATGATGCCCACCGGCACCGTGGCCATGTAGGTGGTGAACAGGTGCTGTGCGAAGAGGCGACGGTGGAGCGGCACCAGGTCGAGATAGCGCTGCCAGAGATCCTCGTTGGAGAGGCTCCAGACGTCGGGCCGCTGTTCGCGCAGTGCCTTCGTGTCGAGCCGGTCACGAGTGAGTTCCTCGAGATCGGAGAGGCTCTTCATGCTGAGGACCCAGCCGAACGTGGCACCGATCTTCTCGCTGAGCTCGGGCCGCACGTCGCCGGGCATCTCCTCGTACGGCGGAATACCGGGCTGGGCGCCGAAGAACTGTTCGTCCATCGCCTGCCAGCTGAGGCCGGGGGCGCGCTCGCCGAACAACCGGATGAGCGATGCGTTGAGGTAGCAGTAGCCGCCCTGTACGCCGAGTTGGCAGAAGCCGTCCGCCGGGAACTCGTCGATGTCGAACGCACCCATGCGCACCCATGCATCACGCCACCCGAGCTCGGCATCGAACAGCGCTGTGTCGCTGGTGAGCGGCGTCACCGGGTCGGGGAACACCTCCCCCACGTTCGCCCGCGTGTAGATGGGGAAACGCTCCGAGAGTTCGGTATCGGTCACGTAGTACTTGTCGCCCATGGAAACCCCCACACCTGATCGGTGAGCGGATGATATCCAGCGCCTCCGACTAAGGCTGGAATGTGACCAACGAGCCGTCGCTCCGCGTGGAAGTGCTGTCGATGCGCTGCGAACATGGGTCCCTCATGGAACTTCCCGACCGCGGCTGGGCCGCCTTCACCGAACAGGGCCCCTGGTCGCTGGTACGAGACGACATCCGCTGGATGCCGGTGGCCGCTCGCCTGCGGTCGGCCGCGCAGGCCGAGGTGCCGAGCCTCACGAGGGCGCGCCGGCTGCCGCCCGGACGGCGGGTGCTCACTGTCGTCCGCACCCTCGGCGCGGCGGTGGTGCCGTGGCTCATCGCCAAGCGGCGGCGCCGCTACGCGACGCCCGAGGCCAGCCGGGCCGACGTGTCGCTCCGTCTGCGTCGCGCCGCCGAACACCTCGGCCCCACGTACATCAAGCTCGGGCAGATCATCTCCAGCGGCGAGGGCCTGTTCCCCGCCGAGCTCGTGGCCGAGTTCAAGAAGTGCCGCGATCAGGTACCCGCCGAGCCGTTCGACGTGGTGCGCCGAGTGGTGGAGGCCGACCTCGGTTGCCGCCTCAGCGACATGTTCTCGAGCTTCGACACCACCCCGTTGGCCGCAGCGTCGATCGCCCAGGTCCATGCGGCCACGCTGCACACCGGCGAGGAGGTGGTGGTGAAGGTGCAGCGGCCGTCGGTGGCGGGTTTCGTTCGCAACGACCTGCGCGTCATGGCGTGGCTGGCGCCGTTCCTGGTGGGGCGCATCCCCATTGCTTCGCTCGCCAACCCGCCCGCACTGGTGGAGTTGTTCGCCGAGACCATCGTCGAGGAGCTCGACTTCCGCATGGAGGCGGCCAACATGGTCGACGTCGCCGCGATGCTGCACGAACTCGGCAACCACGGCTACGTGGTGCCACGTCCTCACCCGACACTGGTCACTCGCCGGGTGCTGGTGATGCAGCGAGTCAGCGGCTTCAACTTCGACGACGTCGCCGGCATGAAGGACGCCGGCATCGACACCGAGGACGTCGTCCGCACCGCCATGGTGGCCCTCATGGAGGGCGCCATGGTGTACGGCGTGTTCCACGGCGACCTGCACGGCGGCAACCTCTTCGTGCTGGCCGACGGCCGAACCGCGCTGCTCGACTTCGGCATCGTGGGAAGGCTCACCGGCGACCGTCGCCTCGCGTTCCTGCGCCTGATGCTCGGAGCCACCACCAACGATGTCGTCGGCCAGATGGCGGCCATGCGCGACCTCGGCGCCCTGCCCGCCGACACCGACATTCCCGCCGTGGTGCGCGACCTCCGGCTCGACCAGCCCACGGTCGACCCCACCACGCTGTCGGGCGAGGAACTGGTGGCGGAGGTGCAGCGCGTGGTGAAGGCGCTCCTCGGGTACGGCGCGAAGCTGCCGAAGGAACTGATGCTCTACGTGAAGAACATGGTGTTCCTCGACGGCGCCATGGCACGCTTGGCCCCCGATCTCGATCTCCTCGGCGAGATCGCCAAGATCTCGCTGATGTTCGCCGAGCGCCACGGCGAACGCCTCGGCCGCGAACTCGGCATCGACCATCAGGCCGTCGAGATCAACATGGACGGCGTGAAGGCGAGCCTCGGCGTCGACAACAGCGTCGACCGGCTCACCTACCGCGAACTGCAGGCCCGTCGCGATCTCATCCAGAAACGCATGCGAGATCATGTCGGCCGCTGACAGGGCTGACTAAGGTCGCTCGACGTGCGTCTCGTCGTTGCCCGCTGCACTGTCGATTACCGAGGCCGACTCAATGCACACCTTCCCGAGGCCGTGAGGCTCATCATGGTGAAGGCCGACGGCTGTGTGGCGATCCACGCCGACGGTGGCGCGTACAAACCGCTCAACTGGATGAACGCCCCCAACACCATCGCCGACAACGGTGATCACTGGGTGGTGGTGAACCCGAAGGGCGAGGAACTCACCATCACGCTGCTCGAGGTGCACGCCGACAGCAGCCACGAGTTCGGTGACGACCCGGGCCTCCAGAAGGACGGTGTGGAGGCTCATCTCCAGGAATTGCTGGCCGCCTCGCCCCACGCCATCGAGGACGGACTCACCTTGGTGCGCCGCGAGTACCCCACCGCCATCGGCCCCATCGACCTCGTGTGCCGCGACACGTCCGGTCAAGTGGTGGCCATCGAGGTGAAGCGACGCGGCGAGATCGACGGGGTCGAACAACTGGCCCGCTACATCGAACGACTGCACCTCGACTCCTCACTCGGCGCCGTGCGGGGCGTGTTCGTGGCGCAGAGCGTGAAACCGCAGGCGCGGGTACTGGCCGAGGCCCGCGGCTTCCGTTGGGTGGAAGTCGACTATGACGAGCTGCGCGGCATGCGACCCGACGACCTGAGGCTGTTCTAGTGATGCGGCCGCTGCGCGGTGTGGTGCAGCACTATGCCTGGGGCGACACCGACGCGATTCCGAGGATCCTCGGTGTGGCCTCGGACGGCCGGCCGTGGGCCGAGTGGTGGCTCGGCACCCACCCCGGCGGACCGGCCACCGTCGTCGGCGGCGCTCCCTTGCGCGAGGTGGCGGGCGAACTCCCCTATCTCGTGAAACTGCTCGCCGCCGCAGAGCCGCTGAGTTTGCAGACACATCCCGATACCGACACCGCGGTCGCTGGGTTCGAACGCGAGGAGGCAGCGGGGCTCGGGCTCGGCCACCCGCAGCGCATCTACCGCGATCGCTCGGCCAAGCCCGAGGTGCTGGTGGCGCTCACACAGTTCGACGCACTCTGCGGTTTCCGGCCGCTCGGCGACACGGAGGCGCTGCTGCATTCGATCGGCCTGCACGAACTGGCCGCCATTCTGCGGATCGACGGCCTCCGGGCCGCCGTGGCGGCGCTGTACCGGCGCTCCGTCGACTCGGTGCAGGTGGTGGCGGAATGTCGGCAGCACACCTCCGACGAAGCCCGTCTGGTGGTCGACCTCGACCGCCGCTACCCCACCGACCCGAGCGTCGCCGTGACCCTCTTCCTCAATCGGGTGCACCTCGCACCCGGGGAGGCGATTCACCTCACCCCCGGCAATCTCCACGCCTACCTGCGCGGCGTGGGGGTGGAGGTGATGGGTGCCAGCGACAACGTGGTGCGCGGCGGAATGACACCGAAGCATGTCGACGTGGATGAGTTGCTGAGGGTGCTGCGCTTCGAGACGCTGCCCGAACCCGTGGTGACACCCATCGAGACGGCACCCGGGGTGTGGCACTACCCCACGCCGGATGCACCGTTCCGCATCACTCGCCTCGATGTGGTGGGCCGCATGCCGTTCCGCAGCAGCAGTCGCAGCGTGGTGCTGTGCACCGAGGGCGACAGCGGGCCGCTGCACCACGGTGAAGCGGCCTACCTCGAACCGGGTGACGAACTGGTGCTGGCCGGGCCCGCAACGGTGTGGGTGGCCGCAGAGGCCTGAGCCTCAGTTGTCGCTTACCGTGCGGCGGATCTCGACGATCTTCTCGGCCGCGTGGTTGGCATCGGTGCCCTTCTGGTCGAGCAGCGCGCCGCGGTCCTTCGCCGCCTCGCGTTCCGCCAGTGTGGTGTCGGCGCGAGCGATGGCGGCCTCGGTTCCGTGCTCATGGATGAACTCTGCCCACTCGACGAGCGCGTCGACCATGTCGGCTTCCTTCACGACCGCAACGTTGCGACCCTTCACGAAAAGGTGGCCGCGCTTGTTGCCGGCTGCGATGCCGAGGTCGGCCTCACGCGCCTCCCCCGGCCCGTTCACCACACACCCCATCACCGCCACCTGCAGCGGAATCTCGCGGTCGCCGAACGCCTTCATGGCGCGGTTGGCCACGTCGATCACATCGACCTCGGCCCGGCCACAACTCGGGCAGGCGATGAGGTCGACGTTCTTCCGTTCCCGAAGGCCGAGTGCCTCGAGCAACTGTCGACCAGCGCGGGCCTCCTCGACAGGGTCGGCAGTGAGGCTGTAGCG
>CAZQPJ010000191.1:0-5195 GCA_964595105.1 uncultured Bifidobacterium sp. | reverse complement strand
GGTTCGTGGTCGACGCCGAGGGCGAGAAGATGAGCAAGAGCCTCGGCAACGTGGCCAACCTGCTCGACCTCATGGAGCACTACGACCCCCGCGCCTACCGGATGCTGTTGTTGCAATCGCACTATCGCGGCCCGGTCACGGTGGGGCAGGACAACATCGACTCGGCGGTGAAGTCGCTGGCCGGTCTCGATGCCTTCGCCGCCCGTGCAGCAGGTGTGGCAGCGTCGCCTGCCGACGCCGACGTGCTGGCCCGCTTCCGTGAGCGCATGGACGACGACCTCGACACACCCGCGGCCATGGCCGTGCTGTTCGAAACCGTCAGACGAGCCAACGGTGCCATCGACGGTGGCGGTGCCGATGCCGGTGCCCTGGTGGCTGCCGTGAACGAGATCTGCGCAGCGGTGGGCCTCGTGTTGAACGCCGGTGGCGACGTGCCAGCCGACGCGGCAGCCAAGGCGGCAGCGCTCGATGCGGCACGCGCCGCGAAGGACTTCGCCACGGCCGACGCGCTGCGCGCCGAACTGCAGGCCGACGGCTGGACCGTGGAGACCACCAAGGACGGCACGAAGCTCCGTCGCTGAGCCCGCCCGCCCCGTCGGGCCCCTGGCCCCGCCGGAAGCCGACGCAAGGACGATTTTGGTCCGCTGTGGACCATTCCCATCCATGCGTCGGCGACGGGGTCGGCTAGAAAGCAGGTGTGCCCGCCCGATCGTCGTCTGCCGCGCGCCCGCCGCTGCCCAAGGGTTACTGGACCATCTGGACCACGGTGGCGCTCGACCTCGTGGGCTTCGGCATCGTGGTGCCGATCCTCGGTGTCTACGCCGAGCGATTCGGCGCGTCGGGCTATGCCGTCGGGTGGCTGTTCGCCACCTTCTCGCTCGCCCAGTTGGTGTTCTCGCCGCTCCTCGGTCGGCTCAGCGACCGCATCGGCCGCAAGCCGGTGATCGTGATCTCGCTGGTCGGCACGGCGGTGGGCAGCTTCGTCACCGGCGCTGCGGGAGCGTTGTGGCTGTTGTTCCTCGGTCGGGTGATCGACGGCGCCAGCGGCGGCAGTCTCTCCGTGGCACAGGCCGCGGTCGCCGACATCGCCACCCCCGAACAGCGGCCGAAGTTGGTGGGCATGCTCGGAGCGGCGTTCGGCGTCGGGTTCGTGCTCGGCCCGGCCATCGGCGGGCTCGCGGCTCTCGGTGGCCCGCATGTGCCGTTCTACGTGGCGGCCGCACTGGCGGCGGTGAATGCGGTGGCCGCCATCGTGCGTCTGCCCGAAACCCACCCCGCCGCGGTGTCGACCGCCGACGGCGAACGGCGGGGACTTCGCGCTCTGCCGTCGAGCCCGGGTCTTCGCCGCCTTGCGTTGCTCGGCTTCCTCACGACCTTCGCGTTCGTGGCCTTCGAGGCCACGTTCTCCCTGTTCGGCAGCAACCGCTTCGATCTCACCGAGGGCTCCACTGCTGCGGTGTTCCTCGGTATCGGCCTCGTGCTGGTCGCCATCCAAGGAGGTGGGTTCGGTGCGCTGGCCACCCGGGTGGGTGTGCCGCGTCTCTACGCCGGCGGCCTCGCCGTGGTGGCGGTGGGGTTGATGGTGGTGGGTGTCTCCACCGCCTGGCCGGGACTGTTGATCGGGTTGTTCCTGCTGTCGGTGGGGCAGGGCGTGGCGTCGCCCTCGCTGACCGAACTGGTGAACCGGGAGGCCGGTGAACGCAACCGCGGTGAGGCCATGGGCTTCCAGCAGTCGAGCTACGCGGTGGGTCGGGTGCTCGGCCCGCCGTTGGCCGGTTCGGCGTTCGACCGCATCGGTGTGTGGAGTCCGATGGTGCTCGGCGGGGTGATCACGGCGGTGTCGGTGCTGATGGCGGTCGGCTGGGGCCTGCACCGCGATGGCGGCGTGACCACCCCGGCCGCCTGACCGCCTGCGAGACTTCGGCGATGCAGCACGGGCGAGCAACCGGATCGGGCATGGGCTACCAGCCCAGCCTCGACGGTGTCCGCGCCCTGTCGGTGGTGGCGGTGATCCTCTACCACGCCGGCTTCGGCTTCATGTCGGGAGGTTTCTTCGGCGTCGAGGTGTTCTTCGTCGTGTCGGGTTTCCTCATCACCTCGCTGCTGGTGGAGGAGCGCGATCGCGACGGCGGCGTGAACCTCCGCCAGTTCTGGGTTCGGCGATGGCGTCGACTTCTTCCCGCGCTGTTCACGATGCTCGTGGCAGTGGGTGTGTGGGCAGTGTTCTGGGGTTCGGCCGAGCAGCACACCCAACTTCGTCGCGACTACCCGTGGGGCATCTTCTATCTCGCCAACTGGGGGCAGATCCTCAGCAAGGTGGCGTACTTCAGCGGCACTCCCACGCTGCTGCGGCATCTGTGGAGCCTCGCGGTTGAGGAGCAGTGGTACCTGCTGTGGCCTCTGGTGTTCATGGCGATCGCCCGCCGACCCGGTGCCGATCGTCGGCGTGGTCGAACGCTGGCGATGGTGTCGCTTGGTGTGATGGTTTCGACGGCGGTGGCGCATGGCGCCGGCGCCTCGGCGAACTTCCTCTACCTCTCGACCGTCACGAGGTGCAGCGGCCTGCTGATGGGCGCTGCGATGGCGTTCCTCTGGCGGCCATGGCGCATCAGTGGCACGCGGCGGCCGGAGGCTGGGCGCACGCTCGACCTCGTGGCGGGTGCGTCGGTGGTGGTGCTGCTGGTGGCGTTCGCCATCGGGCACGTGGCCGACGGTGCCACCTACCTGTGGCTGCTGCCCGCGGTGACACTGGCCTCCACGGCACTGGTGGGAGCGGTGGTGCACCCGTGGGCCCACGGTGCGCGTGCCGTGTTCGGGTCGCGGCCGATGGTGGAGATCGGCAAGCGCTCCTACGGGCTGTACCTGTGGACGTGGCCAGTGAGCCGCATCGCCAACGCGTACACCGGTTCGTGGGTGCGATTCGTGGGCGCGATGCTGATTGCGGTTCCGCTCAGTGAAGCCTGTTACCGCTTCGTCGAGACCCCGGTTCGCAAGGGAGCGCTCGGCAGGTGGTTCCGCCACCGGGGCGCTGCGCAGTGGGGCACTCTCACCGCGTGTGCCGCGTTGTCGACCGTGGCGGTGGTGGTGCCGCTGATGCATTTCTACCAGTCGGCTCCGGCATCGTTCGATGCTGCGGTCGACAGCGGCGGTACGGATGTCGTGTTCAACCCCGACGCAGTGTCGACGTCGGTGTCGGCCCCAACGCCCACCTCGACGCCCACCGATCCCATGAACCCGAGCAGCAGCATTCCCTCGGTGGTGACCACGCCCACGGCGCCGGTCACTGCGGCTCGAGTGCCGCGGTCGTTGGTCATCGTCGGCGACTCGATGGCGCATTCGCTGAAGGTGAACCTGCCGGCCGGCATCGAGGGCACCTTCTCCGTCGCTGACGGTTCGGTGGAGGGCTGCAGCGTCTACGACTCGGGCGCTGCCGTGTCGAGCCGCAAGGGGTTCACGCGTTCGTTCAAGGGGTGTGCCGGCTGGGATGCGAAGTGGGCGGCCGCCGCGCAACAGGGCGGGGCGGAGGTGGCACTGGTGGTGCTCGGTGCGTGGGACGTGTTCGACGTGAAGGTCGACGGTCGGACGCTGCCGTTCGGAAGCGCGGAGAACGACCAGCGATTCACTGCCGGCCTGCAGCGAGGCATCGACGCGCTGGCGGGTGTCGGGGCGAAGGTGGCGCTGCTCGAGGTGGCGTGCATGCGTCCCCAGGACGTGAAGGGCGCCGGCGTGCCGGCGCTGCCTGAACGAGGTGACGACTCTCACGTGGCGCACCTCAACGACCTGCTCCGCTCGACGGCGGCGGCCAACCCGGCGACGACGGTGTTCGTCACCGGTCCACCCGAGTACTGCACGGAACCGATCGCAAGTGACCTCGCCTACCGCTGGGACGGCGTGCACGCCTTCAAGCCGGGCGCGAAGCTCACCTTCGAGGCCATCGCAGGTCAGCTGTTGGCGATTCCCGTCGGCTGACTCAGGGTCGGTGGCCGGCGCGGCAGGGCCCGCCGTTGCAGACGTCGTCGAGACGGTTGAGGAAGAGGAATGTGGCCTTCTGCTCCCGCACGGTGGGGTCGGAGCGAGGGTCCTCGTGCGAGTCGTCACCGGACCTCGGCGGTCGGTTGTCGAGCGGAATCGGTTGCATGCCGGAGTCCCACATGATGATGGCCGACCCTCGACCTGGGTAGACGGTTGAGTCGAGCCCCCAACCGGGTTCGGTCTCGGGCCACCTGCCGCTCGCTGCCACCGGTCGGTGGATGGTGGCGCCGATGGTGCGGGCCTCCACCATGGCCGACAGCGGCGTCACCTGATGGTCGCCGTACGCCACGTCGAGCAGCACCTGCTTCACCTCGGTGCCCGGATAGGGGTCGGTGGTGAGGTGCTGCGCGTAGCCGCCGCCCTCGCCGCGGTCCCACAGCATCTGCACGAATCCGAAGATGAGGGTGCGGTCGAGGTCGTTGGGATACGCCGGCTTCATCACGGCCTCGTACCGGTCGAAGTCGACCGAGCGCGGCAGCAGCATGCTGTAGTTCATGCCGGGAACACCCAGGACCGCGCGTTCGATGTCGGGCGACACGGCAGCCAGCATCAGGCCCATGATGCCGCCCTGGCTGTTGCCGTCGTAGTCGAGGTGCTCGACGTCGATGAGCGGCTTCCCGTTCGCTCGGCGGAATCGGGGGTGGTCGATGAGGCCGCCGGGTCGGGTCATCAACCGGCCGAGGAAGATCTGGTTGAGCACGCCCTGCTGCAGTCGGTCGGCGATGGTGGGGAAGTTGCCCATCTCTCCGAGGGTCGCCGCCGCGTTGCCGATGTCGTCCTCGCTCATGCCCGACCACTTCGTGGCGCAGTGCACCACGTTGTGTTCGTTGCCCATGTCGGTGACGTTGCCCGCCTCGATCTCGCGCTCGTCACCCAGCAGACCGTGGCCGTAGATGACGAGGTGCGCCGGCTCGGGCGAGATGACGTCGGCGACCGGCATGTTGCACACGAACGGTGCGCGCAGCACCGGCGTGCCGGGGTTCTGCGACGGCAGTTCGTCCGGGTTCGCTGCAGGATCGTTGGCGTAGTTGAAACGATTGCCGGGCCCGCCATCTCCGGTGAGGAAGTTCGGTACGTCGAACGTGCCCGACACCTGGAGGAACACGCCGCGCTGCGGTGCCAGCGTGACAGCGTCGACGCGATAGGCGGGAGCCTGATCGCCG
>CAZQPJ010000190.1:0-5209 GCA_964595105.1 uncultured Bifidobacterium sp. | reverse complement strand
CTGAAGAACACGCTGCGCTGGATGATGGGCGAGGAGCAGGTGACCCACCTCGGGCGCGAGTACTACGACGAGGGTTGAGCAGCGCCGCTCTGCGCACCGTCACGCGCTGATGACGCGCTGCACGCGGACGTCGTGCGGCTCGGTGGGCAGCGCGTCGACAAGTTGCTCGGCGAAGCACACACCCACGTTCGGCACGTCGACCCGCGGGAGGAAGCGGTCGTAGAAACCGCCGCCGTACCCGAGGCGATGGCCGTCGAGGGTGAAGGCGAGGCCGGGCACGATGACGAAGTCGACCACGTCGTACGACAGCGCCGGGCCCTGCGGCTCGTCGACGCCGATGCGACTCGTCACCATCGGGCCATCGGCATCGCACACCTCGATCTCGCCAGCGTGCACCCGGGGCAGGAGGAGGCGCTTGCCGTCGGCCGCCAGGCGGGCGAACAGCGGGTCGGTGTCGGGCTCGCCCTTGAAACCCTTGAAGGCCATCACGGTGCGGGCACTGCGGTAGTGGTCGAGCGCAGCCACCCGTGCCCACAGGTCGACACTGCGCATCAGTCGATCGTCGACGAGGTCGCGCACCAAGCGCATCCGCTTCCTCAGCGCGGCCTTGTCGTCCATTCCGCAAGGCTTGCACACCTGCACTCGCCGGATGACCGTGATCTAGTGTCGATTTCATGTCGATCGACTCGTCGCTCTTCCGTCAGGTGCTGGGCCACTACCCCACCGGCGTCACCGTGGTCACGGCGACGGCCGCCGACGGATCACCCATCGGGTTCACCATCGGGTCGTTCACCTCGGTGTCGCTCGACCCGCCGCTGGTGGGCTTCCTTCCGATGACCGACTCCGATCGGTGGAAGGCCATCGAGGCAACCGGTTCGTTCTGCGTGAACGTGCTCGGCAGCAACCAGGGCGACCTGTGCTGGCAGTTCGCCAAGAGCAGCATCGTGAACCCGTTCGAGGGTGTCGAGTGGCGGCCGTCGGCGGCCACCGGGTCACCCGTGCTGGCCGACGTGATCGCCTGGATCGACTGCAGCATCGAAGAGGTGGTGCCCGCCGGCGACCACGTGTTCGTGATGGGCAGGGTCCTCGACCTCGAGCACG
Organism: uncultured Bifidobacterium sp.; assembly: GCA_964595105.1. GTDB lineage: Bacteria > Actinomycetota > Acidimicrobiia > Acidimicrobiales > Ilumatobacteraceae > UBA668. Next base: position 4,108 of record CAZQPJ010000190.1, on the reverse strand, counting down.
TGCACCCCGACCTCGACCCCGTGCCGCTGCTGTTCTACCGCGGCAAGGTGGGCAGGTTCTCGCTCGATGGCTGACACCGGTCCTGGTGCCGCCTCGTCCGCCGGACGAGTGGCGCGGTTCGCGCCGGTCATCGACGGCGTCTTCATCGTGCTGTTCGTCATCCTCGGCCGGAAGAGCCACCACGAGGACGGCTCGTTCCTCGCCGGCACCGTCCGCGTGGCAGCGCCGTTCCTCGTGGGTGCTGCGGTGGGCTGGGTGGCCTCGAAGGGCCTGAAGCGACCGCTCGACCCGACCACCGGTGTCCAGGTGTGGTTGTCGACGGTGGTGGTCGGCATGGTGCTGCGCCGGTTCGTGTTCCACAAGGGCACGGCGCTGCCGTTCATCATCGTGGCCACCCTCTTCACGCTGATGTTCCTCGTCGGCTGGCGCATCATCTGGAACTGGCTCGCCGCCCGCCGCCACCCCTGACCCACACCTTGCCTGATCGAGGTTTCCGTGCAGACCAGTCCGGCACGGAAACCCCCATCCGGCCCGGACCGAGGTTTCGCGGCCGCGCCGCGCCGCACGAAACCCTCGGTTCAGGCGGCGAATTCTTCCACTCGGGCGCGATAGAGCTGCTCCAGCTCGTCGAGAATCGCTCGCAGGTTCAGAAGATCGAGCTGCGTCACTCTTTCCACCTGCCACCCGATGAGGTGAAGTTGGCGGTCGCGTTGTTTGTCGCGCGCCGTACCCGGCAGGTGCAGATGATCGGGGTGAACATCGACCTCCACTGCCCATCGCGCCGATCGCACCGCCATGTCGATGCGCACCCGACGACCGTTGGGGAGCACGAGGTCGTCCACCTGCGGCTCGACCGGAACACCTCGGTCGAGCAGACCCTCCAGTACCTGGAGTTCAGGATGCGACTCCGCCGGGACGCCAGGGTGGCGCCGCAGCAGCACACGGGCAAAACGAGTCGAGTCACGCCGCCGACGAGCGCAGAGCAACCGGGCCATCTCGGCGAGTTCCTCGATCGAGCAGTCGCCCCGGTACAGCATCTGTTCGAGGGCGGAGGCCAGATCGGCGTCGGGGAGGTCGGCCGAGAGGTCGAAGGCGAGCCGTGGCCACGACGCCACCACGATGCCGTTGCCGAGAGGTCGTCGATGATCGTCGAACCACCGGGTTGTCTGCCGGAGCCGAACATACCGGGGCACATCAACACGAGAACCGTGCGGCACACAGAAGTGGACGGGCGACGAGCGGGGCATTCGCCGAACTCCCAGCAGCCCGCCGGCGGTGGGGCCGGTGACGAAGCCCTGCGGGTGTTGCAGACAGAGGGCGGCGAGGCGCGCCTCGAGCGTGTTGGGTGAGCCGACCACCTTGAGCACAGACTGCCCGACGTGTTCGAGGATCCCGTCTGCGATGAGGCGTTGGCGATGGTGCCGAGACACACCCGCCTCGGCGAGTTGGCCGACGCTGATGGTGTTGAACTGTCGGCCGAGCGTGACGAGTGCGGGCGCGGTGAGGGAGTTCACGGACTGCTCCTTCCGTGGGGGCGGAGGGGGAAGCCGGCGGCGACCATACCGACCTCCGCCCCGCACCGCCTGCCCGCCCCGATCGAGGTTTCCGTGCGCACCTGTGCGGCACGGAAACCTCGATGACCAGGCGGACGGAGGGAACCGTGCGGCACAGTCCGGCACGGAAACCTCGGTGTGGGCGGGGGTAGGGTCGGCGGCATGACCACCGAACACGTCGATGTCCTCATCGTGGGCGCAGGTATCAGCGGTATCGGCGCCGCGTGCCACCTGCAGATGAAGAGTCCCGGCCGCAGTTTCGTGATCCTCGAGGGACGCAGCGACATCGGTGGCACGTGGGACCTGTTCCGGTACCCCGGCGTGCGCAGCGACAGCGGCGCGATCGGCTGCGCCGCGTCGATCGGATCCGGCGCGGACCCGCCCGATCGCGGGTCCAGCGTCTGCAAGCGGCCATCGACGAGCGTGGCCAGGTCGACGTGCAGGCTCTTCGTCCAGAAGTCGGTGTCGTGGAAGGCGCCGTCGATGAAGCGCGACAGCTTCTCGGCGCGCTTGCGCTGCATGTAGTCGCCACCGCTCGTGACGGCGAACGGCAGCACCTTCGCGCGGCTGATCTTGGCCGCGAGCGTGTCGACGCTGTTCTTCAGATGGTTGATGCTGAAGCGGCGGTCGATGCTCGCGTCTGGCGCAAGGCCGTAGGCGCCGAGGTCAACACCGTAGATCTGCTGGCAGCGACGGATGCTCTCTCGGCGCGTGGACTGACGGTCGAGCAGGAACTTCATCCGCTCGGCGATGGCTGCGTGTGGCGACCCCTGATCGTCGCCGTACCACTGGATAGCCTGCTCGCTCGCGTAGTCCATCGAGCGTAGTGATTTACCTATTCGCAGCGCTCGTCAACGACAAACGATAGCTCGTTCCTCTCACGCTTTGAGCTTTGCGAGTCTCTGACTATCGTATTTCCAGCGCGGCTCTATCGTGAGAGGGCCAACGTAAAAAGTTTTGGCCTACCAGGAGAAGCCCCATCCTTCCTGGGGCTTGGAACGGTCGATGATGCGCCTAAGCATGTCGCGTTCTTCCTCGCTGAGCTTGCGAACGTGCTCCGCGGCCTCGCTCATCTCGTCGTCGGGCTGCCAGTAGCGTGCGAGGGCCATGGCAAGGCACGGCGCGTAGTCGCAGTGGCGCCCATCCGAGGTGCGAGGGAAGGAAATGGTCGCTCCTGAGCCTCGCAGCACCTTGCGGACGCGGCTGATGTCGCCACGGAGCGTCGGATCCGCAGGGATCTCGACCATTCCCTGCTCGAACATTGTCTTCAGGGCCAGGAACTTGGCCAGTTTCTCGCGTTCGTTCCATGCGTGGACGATGAGGACGAGCTTTTGCTGCGCGGCAAGGTCCCGGAGGGCGTCGCCGTAGTACTGGTCGCTGTCGAGGACGCTGACGCGGTAGCCTTTGCACAGCTTGGCGACCTCGGCGAGCACCTGGCCTGGCCTGAGAGGCTGCGCGGGGGTGCCGATCCACTGCTTTGCGAGCACTACGCGGCGCTTGTCGCCCTCTTGGCAAGCGATGATGAGCGTCCATGCGTTGCCGCGCGTAGCGGGGTCAATAGCGGCGCTGTACTGGACGCCGGGCTTGGGTGCCTCGATGAGCGGAGCGGGCCGTACAGCGGCATCCAGGGCGTCGGAAGTGACCAGTGCCTCCTCGGGCTGGGCGAACTCGGCGGCGACGTCGGTGCGGAAGGCTTGCGGGTCTTGCTCCTCTGCCTCGCGGACGGCCTTGGGCGTCCAAAGGTGGGGGTTCATATCCCAGCCGGGAGCCTTGACGACAACCATGTTCTTCGACGGCTTGCCGAAGTGCTCCTTCACGACGTTGTACGCGGGGCCGTAGGGCGCGTAGGGCGAGCCGATGCTGGCCACTTGCGAGCCAGGGCACATGCGCATGAGGACGGAGCGGCGCAGTTCGTCCCAGTTGACGACGGCTTCGCCCTCGCCGAGCATACGCGGGAACTCGTCAAAGATGCAGCCGGCCGACCAGCGGGCTACGAGCGAGGAGCCTGCGCGCGAGCCGGCGGCTACGGTGATCTGCACTGGCCTGCCGGTGGGGTGGCGAAGCACGATCTCGTCGCTCGTCGGGTCTTCCATGACGAGGCCCTTGAGGATGGGCGAGGCCATGACGCGGCCTACGACGTGGCCGAAGACGACCTCGGCAAGGTCTTTGGAGATGGAGACGATGCTGACGCGGGCAATCTCGCCTGGGCCAAGGTGGTCGAGGGAGCAGGTCTGCGTCCACCAGACGGCAAGGCCAGCGGTGAGGAGCGACTTGCCGCAGCGGATGCCTGCGAGCAGGGCAATCTCCTTCGGCCTGCCTTCAAAGGCGGGCAGCGTGCCGCCAAAGCAGCGGGAGACGGCAGGATGGCCCCACAGGTCGCCGATGTCGCGACCGTCTGCGACGCGCATGATGGCGCGCTGCACGGGGCTGGCCGTCGTCAGCGCAAAGCCCATCGGGTGCGTCATCATGTCCTCGAAGGTGCCGAGCTTGATGCGGCTCTTCTCCAGCTTCTCCGCGATGTTCTCGCGCAGTTTCCTGATGCGCTGGTCTTGCGA
>CAZQPJ010000189.1:0-5214 GCA_964595105.1 uncultured Bifidobacterium sp. | reverse complement strand
GACGGCGGCGGGCGACGGCCGCACGGCGCTCATGTGCGCCGCCGCCGCCGGCTCGTGGTTCACCAGGTCGGGGCCGCCGTCGCGCACCGCCGGGCCGGGCTCCGCACGCTCTGCAGTGGGCGCTGGCGCGACGTTCCCGTCGGCGGAGCGATTCTTGTTGCGCCGGCGACGTCGGCGGCGAGCGTTGCGGCTCTCGCCCGGAACTGCGTCGTCGTCGTCGCCGTCGTCATCGTCGTCGTCGCCATCGGCATCTGCATCGGCAGCGGCCGGGGGCGGCACCGGTCGTGGCGCCGGCATGTCGATCTCGCCCTTGCGCAGCAGGTCGGCCTCCCAGTCGGCCAGGGGTTCGCCGTCGGGCCCGAGAATCACCTCGGGCGCGGGCGCGGTCTCCGGTGCGGCCGGTGCCGGAGCAGACGCCGACGACGCCGTCGACGCACCCGTGGTGTCGAGGATCTTCTCGATGAGGGTTGCCTTCGAGGCCCGGGCATTGGTCTTGATGCCCAGCGCTTGCGCAATGGCGAGGAGTTGATCCTTGTCCTTCGATTCCAGCATCGACTGCTCGAGGGCTTCCGCGGCCACGGGCCACCTGCTTTCGGGAACGGGGCAGCGTGGCCCGAGACACACCGGCGTTGCACCGGTGACTCGGCGGCCCCACCGCCTGAGGGTGACACCCCCGCACGGACGCACGTCACCACCGGAACCGGCGGCGGGGATCGCCCTGACTGTAGCGACCTGCCGACCCCGGGGGCAACGGCACGGGTCAGGCCAGACGCGCCGCGACCGTGGTGACCACATCGTCGGGGTCATCGATTCGCCAGTCGCGCGTGGTCAGGACCTCGTCCGACCGCCTCCATCGGCGCTCCCTCGACACCACGAAGAGCACCCGCCGCCGCCTTTCGGCAACACCCCGGACTGGGCAGGGTGAAACCACCGATTCGGTGGTTCTGGCAGGCCCAGTCCTGCCCCTCGGGGGTGGGGCCCGGGCCTGGCGCGGGGCCGAGGTCGGCGCGGCCCCGACGGGGGCGGCGGGGTCAGCGGGCGAAGGCGGTGCCGACGAACCGCTGCACCGCAGCGAGATCGTTCGGGAGCCGGGTGACGTGCTCGGGCAGGTCGAACAGATCCGACAGGTGCGGCGGCAACGGCGGACGAACACCCGTGGCACGCTCGACGGCATCCGGGAACTTCGCCGGGTGCGCCGTGGCCAGGGTCACCGTGGTGCGCCGCAGCACGCCGGCGGCGCGCAACGTGGCCACGGCTCCCACACCAACGGCGGTGTGCGGGTCGAGCAGCATGCCGGACTCGTGGTAGGTGCGAGCGATCACCTCGAGCGTCTCCGTGTCGTCGACGCGTTCGGCAAGGAACGTTCCGTCGATGAACTCGGCCCACTGATCGGCCTCCACCGACAGCGAACCCGTGGATCGGAAGCGTTGCAGCTGCTCGGCGGTGACCCCGCCGTCGCGACCGTTCATCTCGAACAGCAGGCGCTCGAAGTTCGACGAGACCTGGATGTCCATGCTGGGGCTCAGCGACGGCATCACGGGCGCGGTGCTCATGTCGTTGGCCGTGAAGAACCTGGTGAGGATGTCGTTGGCGTTCGAGGCCACCACGAGGCGGTCGATGGCGGCGCCCATGCGGCGGGCGATCCAGCCGGCGAACACGTTGCCGAAGTTGCCGCTCGGCACGCACACGTCGATCGGCCCGGAGAGCAGGTCGGCGGCAACGGCGTAGTACACGACCTGCGCCATCACGCGCGCCCAGTTGATGCTGTTGACGGCCGACAGACCCATGCGGTCTCGGAACGCTCCATCGTTGAACATCGCCTTCACGAGGTCCTGGCAATCGTCGAACGTGCCGTCGACGGCCACCACGCGCACGTTCGGTGCGTCGACCGTGGTCATCTGCTTGCGCTGCACGTCGCTGGTCCTGCCGTGCGGATAGAGGATGACGATGTCGACGTGGTCGCATCCCTTCACGCCGTCGATGGCCGCCGAACCGGTGTCGCCGCTGGTGGCACCCACGATGGTGACCCGCTGGCCGCGCGCACGCAGCACCTCGTCGAACATCCGGCCCACCAACTGGAGCGCCACGTCCTTGAACGCCAGGGTCGGGCCGTGGAACAGCTCCTGCACGAAGTGGTCGTGGTGCAACTGCACCAGGGGCACCACCGCAGGGTGGGCGAAGGTGCCGTAGGCCTCGTCGCACAGCCGCTGCACCGTGGCCGCCGGCAACTCGTCACCGACGAACAGGCCGATGATCTGTGCGGCGCGCTGCGCGTAGGTGCTGCCGGGCACTCGTGCCGGCAACGACGGCCACTCGGCCGGAACGTAGAGCCCGCCATCGGTGGCGAGGCCGGCGAGGAGGGCATCGGTGAAGCCCAGTTCGGGCGCCGCGCCACGGGTGGAGACGTACCTCACGGTCAATCGCCGATCACACGCAGGAGGCTGCCGACGCTGCGCACCACGTCGAGGTCGCGCAATTCTCGCACCGTGGCCTGCATCGCCGATTCGCGGGCGACGTGGGTGATGAAGACGAGCCGCGCATCGGGCCCGTTGCCCTCCTGCTCGGCCGCACGGATGCTGACGTCATGTCGTGCGAACACGCCGGTGACGGCATGCAACACGCCCGGTCGGTCGGCGACCTCCATGCTGAGGAGATATTGGGCAGAGGTCTCGTCGATCGGCCGGATGTGCGCCCGGCCGAACGAACCGAGCGACCCGTGGGTGCCGTTCGCGAGATTGAGCGCTGCATCGATGACGTCGCCGAGCACGGCGCTGGCGGTGGGCGATCCACCTGCACCCCGGCCGTAGAACATCAGCGAACCGACGGCGTCACCCTCGACGAACACGGCGTTGAAACTGCTGCGCACACTCGCAAGCGGGTGGGTGGTCGGCACGAGCGTGGGGTGCACACGCACGGCGACGTCGCCCGTGGCCGCATCGGCCTCGGCGATGCCGAGCAACTTCACCACGTATCCGAGGCGGGTCGCCATGGAGATGTCGTGTGCCGACACGCGGCTGATGCCCTCGTGGTACACGTCGCCGGCAACCACCTTCGACCCGAAGGCGATGGTGGCGATGATGGCCGCCTTGGCCCCTGCATCGAAGCCCTCGACGTCGGCCGTTGGGTCGCGCTCGGCGTACCCGAGCGCCTGGGCCTCGGCGAGCGCTGCCGTGTAGTCGGTGCCCTCCTCGGTCATCTTCGTGAGGATGAAGTTCGTGGTGCCGTTGATGATGCCCATCACGCGACGGATCGGTTCGCCTCGAAGGCTCTCGCGCAGGGCCCGGATGACCGGAATGCCCCCGGCGACCGCTGCTTCGAACAGCAGGTCGACACCGGCCTCATCCGACACCGCATAGAGCTCGGTGCCGACGTTGGCGAGGAGTTCCTTGTTGGCCGTCACCACGGGCTTGCCGTTCCGCAGCGCGGTGGCGATGAGTTCACGCGCCGGCTCGATACCGCCGATGACCTCCACGACGACGTCGATGTCGGGGTCGGCCACCATCGCATGGGCATCGCGGGTGAGCACCCCCTCGGGCAGGTCGACCTCACGCGGAGCGCTGAGGTTGCGCACCGCCACCTTGGCCACCTCGAGCCTCACGCCGGTGCGGGCCTCGATACCTGCAGCCTGCGCTGCCACCAGTTTCACCAGCGCCGCGCCGACGTTGCCGCAGCCCAACACACCGAGTCTGATCTGCCGTGTCACGGTGTGCAGGCTACGAGTTCGGGCGGCAGGCGAGGCGGTTATCGGGCGACTGCCGAGGCCGAGGCCACGTAACGACGACGCACCAGATGGGCGCTGAGCGTGCCGGCGCACACCAGGACCCCGCCGATGATGAAGGTCCAGTCACTGGTCGAACGACGTGTCGTGGTCGTACCGACGCCAGCCCCATCGTCAGGGACTCTCGGCGCGGTGATGACGCGAGCCCCCATGTGACCCACAGCACCAAGGGCGCAGGAAATCGTGGCGTGCACCTCCTGGGCGTTGGCCCCGACGTTCACGGGTACCAGCACCTCCCCGTCCGAGAGGTCGCTGAGCCGGAGGTTCCGCCGTGCCCCGGGACCGACCATGATCACCTGCGTCGGCAGCAACGGGGCAGCCACCACCTGGAACGACGCCGCCGAGGTCGGGTCGTCGTTCACCAGGGTGACGTCGAGCACTCCCTTGCCGGCCGCATCGCAGGACACATCAGTGAGGACATACGCCTCGTGCCCTGCAGGTGCTGCAGCCCCGTCGGCGGCGGCCCCCACCGCGCCACACAGGCCGACGGCGGCTGAACCGACGACGGCAAGGGTCGTACAGCGACGGAGCACGCGGCGTACCAAGGACGCGCGGCCCGCCACCGCTGCGTTCACGCCGTCGTGCTCCGTCACCTGCATACGGGCAGGGTATTGACCTGTTCCGACGCCGTGAAGAGGACCGGCACGCAATGGTTCGTTCGACTCAGAGAACGTCGAGTCGGACGAGATCCTCGAGATTCTCGCGGCGCACCACCGGCCGATGGGTCCCGTCACGAACGAACACCACCGGAGGGCGCGGCAGTTTGTTGTAGTTGCTGGCCATGCTGTGGCCGTAGGCACCGGTGACCGGCGTGGCCAGCAGGTCGCCCACCCGGATGTCGGCCGGCAGCGCCGCATCGAAGATCAGCACATCGCCGCTCTCGCAGTGCTTTCCGACGAGCCGTCCGCGCTCAGGACGGGGCGCCTGCACCGCCCGCGGCAGGAATGCCTCGTACCCGCTGCCGTAGAGGACCGGACGGGGGTTGTCGCTCATGCCGCCGTCGACGCTCACATACGTGCGCACGCCGGGAATGTGCTTGATGGTGCCCACCTCGTAGACCGTGATGGCCGCCGACGCCACGATGCTGCGGCCCGGTTCGACGCCCACGGCACTGCGCACGCCCAAGGCCCTGCATGCGTCGAGCAGCACGTTTCCCCACTGGGTGATGGTGGGCGCTTCCTCGCCCTCGACGTAGGCGACCCCGAGGCCCCCGCCGAGCACCAGCTCGGGAAGATCGAGGGGCACCGCGAATGCGGCCATCACCTCGGCGGCCTTGGCGAAGTTCGACGCCATGAACACGTTGCTGCCGATGTGGCAGTGCACGCCCTCCAGGCGGACGCTGGACGAACGTCGCATCCGGTCGACCGCCCGCTGCGCGTCACCATTGCCGAGGTTGAACCCGAACTTGCTGTCGTCCTGTCCGGTGGCGATGAACT
>CAZQPJ010000188.1:0-5217 GCA_964595105.1 uncultured Bifidobacterium sp. | reverse complement strand
CGAGCTTCTCCTCGCGCTCCGGTCCGTACCAGTCGAGGCTGCCGCCGAACAGCTGCGCAAAGTCGCCGTCGAAGCCTGACCCATGGGCATCGTCGTGAGCGTCGAGATCGACGCGACTCCCGAACGGGTGTGGGATGTGGTGGAGCCCGTCGAGCGGCACGTCGACTGGATGCACGATGCCGTCGCCATCCGCTTCACCACCGACCAGACCCGCGGCACCGGCACTCAGTTCCTGTGCGACACGAAGGTGGGTCCCTTCAAGTTGGTCGACCAGATGGAGATCACCGAGTGGGAACCGGCCAAGGTGATGGGCGTGCGCCACACGGGCCTCGTCACCGGATCGGGTCGGTTCACGCTGGAACCGATCGACCTCGGGCGGCGCACTCGTTTCACCTGGGCGGAAGACCTCGTGTTCCCGTGGTGGATGGGCGGGCCCATCGGGGCGTGGATCGGCGGCAAGATCGCGCTCGGCCCCATCTGGCGGCGCAACCTGCGCAACCTCAAGCGACTTGTCGAACCGCCGCGGTAACCGCGGCTCCCACCACGATCACCACGATCAACGGCGCTCGACGCCAAGCGGCCGCCACTGCTGCGGCCACGCCGGCAACGCGTGCGTCGAGCACCAGGTGCTGGCCCGAACTGAAGGTGTCCTTCATCACGATCGCCGCCACCAGCGCAGCAGGAATGAGGTCGAGGCACCGCGCCAACCTCGGCGGCAGCGTCCGGTCACCCACCACCACGAGTCCGAACACCTTGAACGCGTATGCGGTGGCGGCGAGCCCGATGACGAGTGCCCAGCTCATGCGGCCTCCGAACGCGGTTCGGGCAGACCGAACAACACACCCACCGTGGCGCACAGGATCGGCACCCCCACCGGCACGAGCGGGATGAGCACCACGCACACCACTGCGCCAGTCACCGCAGCGAGGGCCGACACTCGCCGCCGGAGCAGCGGGAAGAGGATCGCCACGAACGCGGCGGGCACCGCAGCATCGAGACCGTAGGTCTTCGGGTCGATCGATGTCCCCAGCAGCGCCCCGAGGAGGGTGCCGAGATTCCAGAACACGTACACGCTCGTACCGGTGATCCAGAATGCTGCGCGCCGGTGCACCTGGTCGTCCTGGGCGGCCGCCATCGCCGTCGACTCGTCGATGGTGATCTGTGCCGCCAACAACCGGGTACCGAGACGGCCGGTGAGGTGCGGCGCCATGGCGAGGCCGTACACGCCATTGCGTGCCGCCAGCACTGCGGCACCGCCGTACGCGGCCCACGGCGAACCGCCCGAGGCGATGACGCTCACCGCCGAGAACTGCGAGGCGCCTGTGAAGATGAGCAGCGACATGACGCAGGCCTGCGTCACTGAGGCGCCGGCGCTGACCGCGCTCACGCCGAACGAGATCGCGAACACCCCGACAGCCACACCCAGGGTGGCGCTGGCGGCGGCCACCTGCCGCAGTCTCGGGTCGCGCCAGAGCTGCCTCACGGCCGCACTCCCCCGATCCACACCATGCCGAGCGGTGGCACATCGAGCACCGCGGAGGCGGGCTGACCCTGCCACGGTTCGTCGGCAGCCACGAAGGTGGAGGTGTCGAGCGAGTAACCCCCGAACCCGCTCCCACCCCACGCAGGTGCATCGGTGTCGAGCAACAACTGCCACCGGCCGGCCCACGGCAGACCCACCCGCTCGCCGGCTCGCGGCACCGGGGTGAAGTTCGCCACGCACGCGACGGCGCTCGCCCCTGCGTGCCCCCAACGGAGGAACGAGAACAACGAACGATCACGGTCGTTGGCGTCGAGCCACTGGAACCCCATCGGGTCGTGGTCGCGTTCGTGCAGTGCCGGCCACGCCGCCGTCACACGGTTGAGTTCGGCCAACAGGTCGCGCACACCGCGGTGGGGCGCATGGTCGAGCAGGTGCCACGGCAGGGCACCCGCCTCATTCCATTCGCTGAACGACGCGAGTTCGGCGCCCATGAACAGCAACGGCGCTCCCGGCAGCGACCACATCCAGGCGTACAGCGCGCGCAGGTTGGCGAATCGTTGCCAGTCGTCGCCCGGCATCTTGCCGAGCAGGCTGCCCTTGCCGTGCACCACTTCGTCGTGGCTCAGCGGCAGCACGAATCGTTCGCTGAACGCGTAGAGCAACCCGAACGTGAGCTCGTTGTGGTGCCACTGCCGGTGCACCGGCTCGGTGCGCATGTAGCCGAGCGTGTCGTGCATCCACCCCATGTTCCACTTGTGGGTGAAGCCCAGCCCACCCTCGGCCGCGGGCGCCGTCACCCGTGGCCACGCGGTGCTCTCCTCGGCCACCAGCATCGCGGTGGGTGCCTCGGCCGCCACCACCGTGCTGAGTTCGCGGAAGAAGTCGACCGCTTCGAGGTTCTCCCGCCCGCCGTACCGGTTGGGCACCCACTCGCCAGTCTTCCGCGAGTAGTCGAGATAGAGCATGCTCGCCACCGCGTCGACGCGCAGCCCGTCGACGTGGAACTCGCGGAGCCAGTACAGCGCGTTGGCCACCAGGAAGTTGCGCACCTCGTTGCGGCCGAGGTTGAACACCAGGGTGCCCCAGTCGGGATGCTCGCCCTGCCGCGGATCCGCGTGCTCGTACAGCGCCGTGCCGTCGAATCGGGCGAGGCTCCAGTCGTCCTTCGGGAAGTGGGCCGGCACCCAATCGAGGATGACGCCCAGCCCGCGCTGGTGCAGGGTGTCGATCATGGCGCGCAGGTCGTCGGGCGCACCGAAGCGCGCCGTGGGCGAGTAGTAGCCCGTGACCTGATAGCCCCACGACCCACCGAACGGGTGCTCGGCGAGCGGCATCAGTTCCACGTGCGTGAAGCCAAGCCCCAGCACATGGTCGGCGAGCAGGTGACCAAGTTCTCGGTAGCCACCCGCGCCGGGTCGCCACGAACCGAGGTGCACCTCGTAGATGGCGAGTCGGCGGCCGGGTGCGAGCGATCGGTGCTCCATCCATGCGGCGTCACCCCACTCGTGCTGGGCGGCCGCCGGCACCACGCTGGCGTTCGCGGGCGGGCACTCCGACCACTGCGCCATCGGGTCGGCCTTCAGGGTGACCGTGCCATCGCGTGAGGTCACTGCGTACTTGTAGCGATGCCCCACCTCGGCCGCCGGGCACACACCCGCCCACACGCCCGAGGAACCCTGCGGTTCGAGCGGTGCTCCTTGTTGCCAGCCGTTCCAATCGCCCACCACGTGCACCGCCGACGCATTCGGCGCCCACACCGAGAACCGCACACCACCACCCACCAACGGGTGCGAACCCAGCCACTCCCAGAGTCGTCGGTGGGTTCCTTCCCCGAACAGGTGGAGGTCGAGGTCCTGCACGAGCACGGCCGAAGGTTACGCGGGAACGGCGCCGCGACCACCGATGGCGCCGCTGCTACGTTGCGCCCGTGCGAGTGCTGATGCTGTCGTGGGAGTACCCGCCTCTCGTGGTGGGTGGCATTGCCACACACGTGGAGGGTCTCGCCACCGCCATGGCGCGAGCCGGCCACGAGGTGGTGGTGCTCACTCTCGACCATCCCGATGCACCGGCCGATTCGGTGGTCGACGGGGTGCGCGTGCTCCGCGCCGACACCTCGCTGCCGTGGCTTCCCGAGCACAATCTGGTGGCACGCATGAGCTCAGCCAACCACCAGATCGTGCAACTGGTGGCATGCCTCGGCGACTGGCGACCCGACGTGGTGCACGCCCACGACTGGCTGGTGGCCTGGGCGGCCGACACCGTGAAGACCCTGTTCGATGTGCCGCTGGTGGCAACCGTGCACGCCACGGAGCGTGGGCGACACGGTGGGCACGTGCCGATGGGCGTTCCAGCCGAGATCAACTCGGTGGAATGGTGGCTCACCTACCAGGCACGCGAGGTCATCGCCTGCTCGCGGTTCATGCTGCGCGAGGTGATCGACGGATTCGACCTACCGCCCGACAAGGTGCACCTGGTGCCGAATGGGGTCGAGATCGACCGCTGGCGAGCCGCACGCCACTTGAGCGGCACGCGCAGCCCCGTGGTGGTTGCGTGGGGTCGCATCCAGTACGAGAAGGGGTTCCAGGTGCTGGCCAGCGCCATCGGCCAGCTCCGTCAGCGAGTGCCGGGCATTCGCTGTGTCATCGCCGGACGCGGCAGCTACCTGCCCGAACTGCAGACGCACATCGACATGGAGGGCGTCGGCGACCTGGTGCACCTGCCGGGGTACGTGAGCGATCACGACCTGCGCTCGCTGCTGGCCGACGCTGCGTGCGTGGTCATTCCCTCGCTCTACGAGCCGTTCGGCATCGTGGCGCTCGAAGGCATGGCGGCCGGAGCCCCCACCGTGGTGGCCCGCACGGGCGGTCTGGCCGAGATCATCGACGGTACGGGCGCAGGCCTGATGTTCGAGCCCGGCAATCACCACGACCTCGCCGACCGCATCGCCGAGGTGCTCGGCAACCCTTCGCTCGGCGACGAGATGCGCACCAACGCCGCTGCACTGCTCGAGCGCACCTACACCTGGAACGCCATCGCCGACGCGACAATGCAGGTGTACCGCCACGCCGGTCGCTGAGTAGTGTCGGCCGGATGCGCTCCGTACGACAGTTCACCGTGGTGCCCGCCATACCGGCAGCGCTCGCGCCGCTCACGGAGCTCGCCCACAACCTGCGCTGGACGTGGGACCGCCACACGCAGGCGCTGTTCGAGCGGCTCGATCCCGCCGTGTGGCAGCGCACCGACCACGACCCCATTCGTCTGCTGGCCAGCATCACGGCCGAGCGGTGGCAGGCACTGGCCGCCGACGCCGACGTGGTGGCCGCCACCGAGGCGGCCGCTCGGCGCCTGAACGAAGCCATCGTCGAACCACGTTGGTTCCAGCAGCGCGCCGACTCGCCGCTCGGCCTGGTCGCCTACTTCTCGCCCGAGTTCGGACTGTCGGAGACGCTGCCCCAGTATTCCGGTGGCCTCGGCGTGTTGGCCGGCGACCACCTGAAGGCGGCCAGTGACCTCGGCGTGCCCCTGGTGGCGGTGGGCCTGCTCTACGCCGAGGGGTACTTCCGGCAGCGCTTGAACGCCGATGGCATGCAGGAGGAGCGCTATCCGCCGCTCGACCCGCACGGCCTCGCACTCGAGCCCACCGGCGTGCAGGTGACGGTCCACCTCGCGGGCGACCCGGTGCGCATCAACGTGTGGAGGGTGAGGGTCGGTCGCATCGACCTGTACCTGCTCGA
>CAZQPJ010000187.1:0-5220 GCA_964595105.1 uncultured Bifidobacterium sp. | reverse complement strand
TCCGCAACAACTGCACGAAGAACGGTCTGGTGCCGGTGGTGGTTCCGGAGAGCGTCGTCACTGCCATCTGGGCCGCCATCGAGGCCGACCACACCGTCGAGATCACGGTCGACATGGAGCGACTCGTGGTGGAGGTGCCCGCCGCCGGCATCGAGTCGTCGTTCCCGATCGACCCGCAGACACAGCACCGATTCCTCAACGGTCTCGACGACATCGGCATCACGCTCACGCACGCCGATGCCATCGACTCGTACGAGTCGGTGCGGCCCGCCTGGTTGCGCTGAACCGAGAACGGCGATGCGCATCGACCGCGAACTCGTGGAGCGGGTCGAGTGGTCGGCGGCGTCACTCTGCATCCGTCAGACGCACGCCATCTCACGCCACCCATCGGGTTCTCGGGCACAGGCCCGCAGCCTCGACCGTGGCGCCCTGGTGAGCTTCGGGAAGGGATCGTTCGTGAACCGTGGCGTCGGTCTGGGACTCGGCGGCACACCGGTGGCCGCACTCGTGCGTGAGATCGTCAGGTTCTACGAGTCGATCGGCTTGGAACCATCGATCGAGGTGGGCGCCTGGGTAGACCCCGACCTGCTGACCGAACTGGCCGCCAACGGCTTCGTCACGACGCAGTTCCGCAGCGTCTACGTGCGCGGCGTCGACGACCCGCCCTACACGCAGCAGGTGAGCATCGAACGCGTGGGCGACAGCACGGTCGAGGCACGCAAGGCCATCGTCGCCCACCCCGCGCCGCCCGGCTCCCCCGAGCGCGCGGTGAGCGACGACTTCAACGACGCCACTGCCGCACTCGAGGGCGTCACCCACCTCGTGGCCCGAGTGGGCGACACAGTGGCGGCGTGCGGCACCGTGGCCGTCCAGTCGGGGGTCGGACACTTCATGGGCGGTGTCACCCTGCCCGAGTTCCGCCGACGCGGCCTGCAGACCGCACTGCTGGCGGAACGGCTCCGGGTGGCCGCGGCGCAGGGCTGCGACCTCGTGACCGTCACCGCGCTCCCGGGAACCCAGTCGGCAGCGAACATCGAACGCTCCGGCTTCGAGTTGCTCTACACCCAGTCGATCATGACGCGGCCCGCGTGAACGGGCCCGTGGTCACGACTCCTCGAACTGCGACAGCTGCTTCAACTTCGGGTTGTTGCTGAAGACCTCCACCGGCGGCGTCGGTTCCAGACGAAGTGCCCGCTGGAGGATGCGCACCTGGGTGTGCTGGTTGTACTCGGCCAGCGTGATTGCCCATCCGTCGCGGCCGGCACGCGCCGTGCGACCGCTGCGGTGGAGGTAGTCCTTCACATCGCCTGCAGGCTCGTAGTGGATGACGGCACCGATGTCGTCGATGTCGATGCCGCGAGCGGCCACGTCGGTGGCCACCAACACCGACAACTCACCATCGGTGAAACGCTTGAGGGCGCGCTCGCGAGCCGCCTGCGCCAGATCACCGTGAATCGCTGCCGCCCGCACACCGAGGTCGCGCAGGTTTCCCTCCACGCGATCGCACGTCCGCTTGGTTTGGCAGAACACGATGGTCTTGTCCATCGACGACGCGATGCTGGCCACCACGCGGTCCTTGTCCATGTGGTGCACCGCGAGCCACAGGTGGTGCATCGTCCCCACCGTTGCGGTGGCCGCGTCGATCGCCACTTCCTCGGGGTCCTTCATGTAGCGCGCCACCAGATGCCCCACATCGCCGTCGAGAGTGGCGCTGAACAGCATCGTCTGGTGGGGCGCCGTGATCTTGCGCATGATCCATTCGACCTGTGGCGTGAATCCGTCGTCGGCCATGCGGTCGGCCTCGTCGAGCACCAGGATCTCGACTGCGTCGAGTTGCAGTTCGTTCTCCTTCAGCAGGTCGATGAGTCGCAAGGGCGTGGCCACCACGACGTCGACGCCCACCTCGAGCGCATCGATCTGCTGCTGTCGCGACGCGCCGCCGTACACCGCCAGCACCGACCGCTTGCATGCCAGCGCCACGGGCGCCAGCACCTCCGACACCTGCAGCGCAAGCTCTCGGGTCGGCACCAGCACCAGCGCCGCAGGTCGGCGGGGCTCACCGTCGCGGGTGAGCCGAGCCAACATCGGAACGCCGAATGCGAGCGTCTTGCCGGAGCCCGTCTTGGCCCGGCCGCACACGTCGCGACCGGTGAGCGCCACCGGGATGGCCTTGGTCTGGATGGCGAACGGGGCAGTGAAGCCGGCGGCGGCAAGACCGAAGTCGACGTCCTCGGGCACGCCGAGCTCACGGAAGCCGGTGGGCACGTAGTCGGCGGGGTCGAGGGTGACGACGGGAGGGGGCGGAGTTCGATGCTCGGCAGGCTTCGACGAACGGCGCCGGGGGCCGCGACCACGCGGCGGGCGGGAGTGATCAGACATGTCGGCACCACAGTACCGGCCACCCCTCCCGATACGCCGTGATGAGCACGCACGGCCGACCTCGCCGTGCATCGCCGCCCGATCGATGGGCAATGATGTGCGACATGAAGAACGCCCTCACCGTGAACGACTTCCTGCGCCGCGCCGAGGAGGTGTATCCGCACCGCATCGCGGTGGCCGATGAGCCCCAGCAGCCCGCAGCGAGTTGGGGCGAGTTCACCTACGCCGAGATGGCAGCGAGGGCGCGGGCATGGGCCGCGTGGCTCGATCGCCACCACATCGGCGTGGGCGAGCGCGTGGCGATGGTCAGCCAGAACTCGGCTCGGCTGCTGACCGCACTGTTCGGCGTCAGCGGCTCGGGGCGCGTGCTCGTGCCGATCAACTTCCGTCTGCACAGCGAGGAGGTGAAGTACATCGTGGGGCACTGCGGCGCACGCGTGCTGTTCGTCGATCCCGAACTCGAAGCCGACCTGGCCGATGTCGAATGCGAGCACCGCTTCGTGATGGGCAACGACACCGACCCGGAACTCGAGCACCTGCCGCCGACCCCCTGGGTGTACGACGAGGACGCCACCGCCACCATCAACTACACGAGCGGCACCACGGCACGTCCGAAGGGTGTGCAACTGACTCACCGCAACATCTGGCTGAACGCCACGGTCTTCGGCTGGCAGTTGGGCATCAACGACCGAGACGTGTACCTGCACACGCTCCCCCAGTTCCACTGCAACGGCTGGGGCGTGCTCTACGCCGCCACGGGAATGGGCGCGAAGCACGTCATTCTCCGCAAGGTCGACGGCGCCGAGATCCTGCGGCGTGTCGAGCAGCACGGCGTCACCGTGATGTGTGGCGCCCCTGCGGTGGCGAACATGCTCCTCGATGCGGCGGCCACGTGGGACGGCCCGATTCCGGGGCGCGATCGCGTGCGCATCGTGTGCGCCGGAGCGCCCCCGCCGACGAAGACCATCGAACGCATCGAGACCGAACTCGGCTGGGAGTTCATCCAGATCTACGGGCTCACCGAGACCACCCCGCTGCTCACCATGAACCGAGGTCGCGCGGAGTACGACCACCTCAGCCCCGCTGATCGCGCCGTGAAGTTGAGCCGTGCCGGAGCACCGGCGATCGGGGTCGAGATGCGCGTGAGCCCCGACGGTGAGGTGCTGGCCCGCGGCAACCACATCATGGCCGGCTACTGGAACCAGCCCGAGGCGACAGCCGATGCGATTCACCCCGCCAGCGACGACACGACCGGACCCGACTGGTTCCACACCGGCGACGGGGGCTCCATCGACGACGACTGGTACGTCAGCATCAGCGACCGCAAGAAGGACGTCATCATCTCCGGCGGCGAGAACGTGAGCTCGATCGAGGTGGAGGACTGCATCTTCAGCCACCCCGACGTGGCCGAGGTCGCCGTCATCGGCGTGCCCGACGAGAAGTGGGGCGAGCTGGTGCTGGCACTGGTGGTCACCACCCCCGGGTCGACGCTGACCGAGGCCGATGTCATCGCCTACACGAAGACGAAACTCGCCGGGTACAAGTGTCCGAAGCGGGTCGAGTTCCGCGATGCCCTCGCGAGAACGGCCACGGGGAAACTCCAGAAGTTCAAGCTCCGCGAGCCCTACTGGGCGGGCCTCGAACGCAAGGTCAACTGACATCGCGGCCCACGCGAACAGGCATCGTCAAGACCCCTTCAACTGACCGACGAGTCCGTCAAACTGATCGGCCGATCAGTCCCACTATCAGTTGCGTCAGTTCGTAGCAATCAGTGCTCCGAGGTGGTTAATTTCCCCGTGCTCACTCCATCAGCGTCGAAAGGGGCAGCGATGAACTCGAACACCGACAGCACTCCGGTCTTCACCCAGCAGGGCCGCAAGGGCATCGCCTACGACTGGCAGAGCCTCTATGCCGCTGCCGAAGTCGAGACAGTCGACCAGGAGCTCGCCGCTCTGGTCCCCGCCTTCACCGAGTGAGGCGCACCCCCCAGCGAGTGCTGGTGCTCGGGTGCGGTTCGGTCGCCCAGTGCACCGTCCCACTCCTCGTACGAGACCTCGACATCGAGCCGACCTCCTGCACCATCGTCGACTTCGTCGACAACCGTCACCGCGTCGCCGATGTCCTGTCACTCGGTGTCACGTACGAGCAGGCACGTCTCACACCCGAGAACCTCGATGAGTTCCTGTCCGCCCGAGTGGCCGACGGCGACCTGCTGCTCGACCTCGCGTGGAACATCGACAACCCCACCATCCTCCAGTGGTGCCGCGACCATGGCGTCCGCTATCTCAACACGAGCGTCGAGTTGTGGGACCCCTACGACGCGCTGGTCGACACCCCGCCGCTCGAGCGCACGTTGTACGTACGGCACATGGCGTTGCGCCGCATGATGTCGCGCTGGCCCGACAACCGCGGCGCCACGGCCGTGCTCGAGCACGGCGCCAACCCCGGCCTCGTGAGCCATTGGGTGAAGCAGGCGCTCACCGAGATAGCCACCCGCATGCTCTCCGACGGCATCGCCGGTGCCACCGCACCGCACCTCGAGGCCGCGCTCGCCGACGAGCACTACCACCTGCTCGCGATGCACACCGGCACCAAGGTGGTGCACATCGCCGAACGCGACACCCAGGTGAGCGCCGTTCCGAAACGGCCCAACGAGTTCGTGAACACCTGGTCCGTCGATGGCCTCTACGAGGAGGGTGTCGCGCCAGCGGAACTCGGATGGGGCACTCACGAGCGGCAGTTGCCCCCGAATGCATTCGTGCACGCAGGAGAAGGGCCCTGCAACCAGATCTGCATCGCCCGGCCCGGCATCGAGACCTGGGTGCGCACGTGGGTGCCGAG
>CAZQPJ010000186.1:0-5222 GCA_964595105.1 uncultured Bifidobacterium sp. | reverse complement strand
GAGAGCGAGCGGTTCCTGTTCGGCAGCCAGACGCGCGAGAACGTGTTCTGGGCGTTCGCCAGTGGGGTTCCGTTCGCCACCGCGTGGGAGGTGCTGACGCACTGGCTGTTCGCGAACGGGCACATCCCGTGGCTCTCGTGGGCGGCACACCCCATCTGGTTCGTGGTGATCCTCGTGCTCACGCCGTTGTGGCGCGAGGTGCACTTCTATTGGGTGCACCGACTCATCCACGTCCCGTTCCTGTACCGCTCGGTGCACGCCCTGCACCATCGCAACACCAATCCCGGGCCGTGGTCGGGGCTGTCGATGCACCCCATCGAGCACCTGCTCTACTACAGCGCCGTGGCGATCCACTGGGTGGTGCCGTCGCACCCCATCCATGCGATGTACAACCTGTTCCACCTCACGATGGCACCGGTGCCGGGCCACACCGGGTTCGAGAAGGTGGAACTGGGCGCCGGACACGCCGTCGACACGGGTTGCCTGAACCACTATCTGCATCACAAGTACTTCGAGGTCAACTATGCCGACGGCGCCATCCCGTTCGACCGGTGGTTCGGGTCGTTCCACGACGGTTCGCCCGAGGCGCACGCGGCGATGAAGCAGCGCCTCGCCACCCGCAACGTGACCGCCGACTGACCGGCGACATATCTGCGACCGGCCGACGCAGAATCGACCGTCAGGCAATCGGTTCGCGAACGGGTCAATCGTTGGGGTGATATCCGCCGTCGACAAGGTTCGACGACAGCAGGTGCCGAGTGCGCAGGCCGGGCCGGTCGGCGAGGCGGGCGAGTTGCGTAGCCGAATCCGTCGCCGCGGCTCGGGCGGCGGCCACTGCCTGCTCGGGGCTGACGGCCACGAACCGCACGCTCTGTCCGGTTCGCAACTGTGCGGCTCGCGCAGCGTCGGGGCCGATGACAGTGGCGACCTTCGGGTAGCCGCCGGTTGTCTGGTGATCGGCGAACAGCAACGTGGGCACGCCGTCGCCGGCGACCTGCAGCGAGCCGCGCACGATGGGCGACGAGGGGATGGCCAGCGATCCGTCGAGTTCCAGCGTTGGGCCGTCGAGCCGCACGCCCATTCGGTCGTACGCGGTCGACAGCGTGAACTGCGCGCCGAGCAGTGTCTCGAGGGCGCCGGGGCGGAAGCAGTGCTCCTGCGGCCCGGGCACCACGCGCAGGATGTCGACCGGGTGGGCGATGGCGGGCACTTCAACGGTGCCGGTTCGTGCATCGTCGACGATGGAGGCTTCGATGGTGAGCAGGTCACCGGTCTGCACGGTGCCACCACCCAGGCCGGATCGCACGTGAGTGGAGGTGCTTCCCAGCCACTGCCGTGACGTGAGTTCGCCCGATACGGCGAGGTAGCACCAACTGCCCCAGGCGCCGGCCGTGATCGACAGGGTGTCGCCGGTGCGCAACGTGCACACGGCCCATGGACCGGCATCGCTGCCGTTGTGCGCCACACGGAATGCGCCACCGCACACCGCCACCGTGACCGCTCCCTCGACACATTCGACGGTGAGGCCGCCGAGCGACACCTCGATGGCGGTGGCGGCGGGTGAACGTCCCAGCACCGAGTTGGCAGCAGCGTGGGCGAATCGGTCCATCGGCCCCGATCGCGGCACACCGAAGCGCATCAACCCCGGCCGTCCACCGTCCTGCACGGTGACGAACGGGCCCGACCGTTGCACTCGCAACACCGCCGAGGTCATCGCCACTCCTCCGGCAATCGGGCGTCGAGCTCGTCGGCGGTGATGCGGCGGAAGCCCACCGTGTCGCCGACGTCGAACAGGAACGGACGCTCGGGGTTGTCGCGCAGCACCTGCACGGGGCTGCGACCGATGGCGAACCACCCGGTCGACATCGCCACTGGGATCACCAGGCACTGTTGACCGGTGATGATCACGCTGCCGGCGGGTACCGATGGACCAGGGGTGGGATTGCGCGGTAGCTGGATGGAAGGTGGCGTCCCGTAGAGGTACGCGTAGCCGGGGGCGAACCCGTACATGCCCACTCGGTAGACGGCCGACAGGTGCGCCTCGGCCACTGCCTCGGGGGAGAGCCCCGCCCGGTCGGCAGCGGCGGCGAGGTCGGGTGCGTGCGGTGCCTCGAAGCAGATGTCGATCACGTGGTGCGTTCCTGGTGTGGCGTGCACTCGGTGATCGACGCGGTCGGCGACGACGGCGGCGATGGTGGCGTGGTCGGTGACGACGGGGTCGAACACCACCAACAGGTGGGTGAGGGCGGGCACCACCTCCACGAGGCCATCGGGCGGCGCGGCCGCGAGGGCAGCGTCGAGCGACTGGATGCGCCCCAGTGTGATGTCATCGATCTCGTCGCCGAACTCCACCAGCACGGCGTGGTCGGCCACCGGCACCAGTGATGGGTGCGGGGCCTGCTCGTCGGCGGACGGCGCGTTCACGCTGCCAGGAACGGGCCGAGGACGAGGCCGGCGGACACCAGTCGTTCGCGGATGTGCTGCGCCATGCCCACCGCACCCGGGGTGTCGCCGTGCACGCAGATCGAATGTGCATCGAGTTGGATGGGGTCGCCACCCAGCACCGGCATGCGACCGTGCTCGACGAAGTCGATCAGCCGCTGGGCGGCCTCGTCGGCGGAGTGGAGCACCGAGCCGGGCTGGCTGCGCGGCACCAACTGGCCGTTCGGCTGGTAGGCGCGGTCGGCGAAGATCTCGGAGTAGACCTCCATGCCGGCGGCCCGCGCGACGTGTTCGAGTTGGGTGCCCGAGATGGCGAGCACGGCGAGCGTGGGAAAGGCCACTCGGAGGGCATGCACGATGCCGGCCGCCACAGCGGCATCCGCAGCGGCAAGGTTTCCGAGCGCGCCGTGTGGCTTCACGTAGCGCACCTCGGTGCCGGCGAGGCGGGCGATCGACGCGAGCGCGCCCACCTGGGTCACCACCATGCGGCCGATCTCGTCGGGGTGCATCGGAATGATGCGACGACCGAAACCCTCACGGTCGGTGTAGCCGGGGTGGGCACCGATCACCACGCCGTTGGCAGCCGCCGTGCGACACGTGGCCCACATGGTCTCGGTGTCGCCGGCATGCCCGCCGCAGGCCACGTTGGCGCTGGTGACGATCGACAGCATCGCTTCGTCGTCGCCCATGGTCCACGGGCCGAATGCCTCGCCGAGGTCGGAGTTCAGGTCGATCTGCTGCACTGCACGAATGGTAGGGGGCGAGTGTTCACCCGCGGTTCACCGGCGCAGAGGTGCAGAGATCTCTCAACTGTGATTGAGTGATCGCGTGCGCAGTGATTGGGAGTCGAACGAGACGCTGAAGGCCAGGTCGGCGCTGCACGCAGCGCTCGGCGAGCCGGCGCGTCTCGCGATCGTCGACGAGTTGATGGTCAGCGATCGTTCGCCGGGTGAGTTGGTCGATCGGTTGTCGATGCCGTCGAACCTGTTGGCGCACCACCTCGACGTGCTGCAGCAGGCGGGTGTGGTGACGCGTTCGGCGTCGGCGGGCGATGGTCGTCGTCGTTACGTGCGGTTGGTGCGGCCGGGTCCCCTCGGCACGACCATCGAGGCGCCGGCAAGCGAGATGGTGTTCCTGTGCACCCACAACTCCGCGAGGTCGCAGTTGGCGGCCGCGCTGTGGCGTCGTCGAACCGGTGGCCGGGCCGTGTCGGCCGGCACCGTGCCGGCGGATCGCGTGCACCGCGGCGCCGTTGCTGCCGCTCGGCGCGTCGGCGTGTCGATGCACGGGGTCGAGCCGCGTCGCCTCGGAGCGCTGCCCGGCGGCGCACAGGTGGTGACGGTGTGCGACCTCGTCCACGAGGAACTCGCGGCGGGGCCCGACTGGTGGCACTGGTCGATCGCCGATCCGGTGGCCGAGGGGTCGGCGGCCGCCTTCGACGCAGTGGTGCGTGAACTCGAGGCACGGATCGCTGCGTTCGTTCCCGCCCAACGCCCTGCGGAGGAACGAATGACGACACGGTCGAGGAGGACACGATGATCAGGGTGGGCATCAACGGCTTCGGCCGGATGGGTCGATTGGTGGTGCGGGCGTTGCAGCATCAATCGCATGTGCAACTCGTGCACGTGAACGAGCACAAGGGTGGGTTGGAGGCCGCGGCTCACCTGTTGGAGTTCGACACCGTGCACGGTCGGTACCCGGGTGTGGTGGGACTCGATGCTGCAGGAGAGGCGCTGATGGTCGACGGTCGACGGGTGGGCTTCAGCGAGCACTCGCGACCCTCCGACATCCCGTGGGGCGACATCGGTGTGGATGTGGTGATCGAGTCGACGGGAGCGTTCAAGACCGCTGCCGACCTCGAGCCTCACTTCGACCGTGGTGCCCGGAAGGTGGTGGTTGCCTGTCCGGTGAAGAGCGACGGGGTGCTGAACGTGGTGATGGGCTGCAACGACCACCTGTACGACCCGTCGGTGCACCGCATCGTGACGGCAGCGTCGTGCACCACGAACTGCCTGGCCCCGGTGGTGAAGGTGCTGCACGAGGGGATCGGCATCGAGCGCGGTGCCATCACCACCGTGCACGACGTCACCAACACTCAGGTGATCGTGGATGCGCCGCACAAGGACCTGCGCCGGGCACGGTCGGCGCTGAACTCGTTGGTACCCACGTCCACGGGTTCGGCGACGGCGATCACGCTGATCTACCCGGAACTTGCTGGCAAGCTCAACGGCATCGCGGTGCGCGTGCCGTTGTTGAACGCATCGCTCACCGACTGCGTGTTCACGATGCAACGCGACGTCACCGTCGAAGAGGTGAATGGGCTGCTGCGCGATGCGGCCGAAGGCGGGCTGCGTGGCGTGCTGGGGTTCGAGACCCGACCGCTCGTGTCGGCCGACTACACGAACGACACGAGGTCGGGTGTGGTGGACGGGCCGTCGACGATGGTGATCGACGGTCGCATGGTGAAGGTGCTTGCGTGGTACGACAACGAGTACGGATACGCGCACCGCATTGCCGAGCTCGCCGTGCGCGCCGGGCAACGGCACGGCTGAGATGCGGCTGCGGAACTACGCGCTCGTCACGGCGGGCTACTGGGTGTTCACGCTCACGGATGGCGCACTGCGCATGCTCGTGCTGCTCCACTTCCACGATCTCGGCTACTCCGCAGTCGCGATCGCGTTCTTGTTCCTCGCATACGAGTTCATGGGCATCGTGACCAACCTGCTCGGCGGGTGGGTCGGCTCGCGCCGCGGCCTGAACCGCACGCTCGTAGCCGGGCT
>CAZQPJ010000185.1:0-5226 GCA_964595105.1 uncultured Bifidobacterium sp. | reverse complement strand
CCTTCGAGGCGGCCTGCCGCGACGGCACCTGACCCTGACCGGCCATCAGCACCTGACCCATGATGACGTGGTCGACCTCGTGCGGCGCCACGCCGGCGCGCTGGAGTGCGGCGGCGATGGCGAAACCTCCGAGGTCGGCAGCGCTGAACGAGGCGAGCGCACCGCTCATCTTGCCGATGGGCGTGCGGGCTCCTGCGACGATGTACGAACCCGACATGGTGGACCTCCGAGGAACTGGGCGAGTTCGTGGAAGCGTACGCATGTGAGGCCTCATGGGAGCAATGCGGAAGAATGATGTGGATGCGGCCGAGCGATGATCCCCGTCTCGTTCGGAGGGCGCAGGTGCTCGATCTCGCCCGGTCGGTGCCGCTCGGCGTGCTGATGCCGCTCGAGGCTTCGCTCCTGGTGACCATCGCCCTCAAGCACTTCGAGGCGCCGGGTCTGGTGAAGGGCATCGTGGCGGCCGCCAACGGTGTGGGCCTGCTCGCCACGCCGTTCGTCACCTGGTGGGCTCGCCGCTGGGGCCGAGCGGTGATGATTCCCGTGGCGTGTCTCAGCGTCATCGGAGTGGTGGGCTTCGTCATCGGCAGCATCGACAGCCTGCTGCTGTTCGCGCTCGGTTCGGTGCTCGGCATCGCCACCATCAACGCGATGTACCCGCTCGTCACCGTCACCTACGAACGCAACTTCCCGCCGACCGAACTCGGACGACGTGTGGGTTGGGGGATGTCGCTGAAGGTGCTGGTGTCGGCCGTGGTGGGCCTCGGCATGGGTGCCTACGTCAGCGCGCACCCGGGTCGGTGGTGGATCGTCACCGTGCTCGGCGCGGTCGCCTGTGCGGTGCTGGTGGTGCTCCACGTGCAGACGCCCAGTGGCCGCCTCGCCGAGGTCGACTCGCATCAGCGCGCATGGCTCCCCCATTTCGAGTTGCTTCGGCTCGACCGACGGCTGCGGTTGACGCTCACCGCCTGGATGCTGATGGGGTTCGGCAACCTCATGCTGCTGCCCCTCCGGGTGGAGTACCTCGGCAACCCGAGGTACGGCATCGCGGCCAGCACGGCCACCATCGCGGTGCTCACCGTGGTGGTGCCGTCGGTGGTGCGCCTCCTGTCGCTCCCTCTCTTCGGGATGGTGTTCGACCGGCTGAGCTTCTTCGCGGCACGCATCATCGTGAACGTCCTCTTCGCCGCCTACGTGGCGGCGTTCTTCACGGGTACCTCCACCGTGGGCCTGGTGGCGGGCGCCATGGTGCTGGGCATCGGCAGCGCCGGCGGTGACCTGATGTGGAGCCTGTGGGTGACGAAGTTCGCTCCGCCCGGCCGCACCGCCGACTACATGGGACTGCACACCTTCTTCACCGGTGTGCGCGCCGTGTCGGCACCGATCGTCGGGTTCGCAGTGCTCGGACGCGTCTCGCTGGGCTCGGTGGCCCTCATCGCCGCTGCGTTGATGGTGGCTGCATCGCTGGTGCTGGTGCCGGAGGCGCGTGCCGAGCGAGCCCGGGTCAGGCCGGCACCGTGAACGACTGGCAGCCCATCGACGGTCCGGTGGCCCCGCCCCACAGCACCACCGAGGCGCACACGGCGTAGGTGCCGGGCAGGAGCGGCACCGTGAGGTCGAACCCGTGGTACGGGCCGAGCCCCGTGGGGGTGAGGGCGCGGTTGGCGTTGGCCACCACCACCCGATCAGCAACGGCGGTACCACCGGCCGGGCCCACCACCAGACGCACGCTCACCGGGAGGTCGAACTCCGGATGCCAGGCGGCGCCGGTGAGGCGCACCTGGCCGGTGCTCGTGGAGGGCGTGTCGAGCAGGCCGGCGGGAAAGCCGTTGGGCCGCTGCGGGGCGAGCTCTCCGAGCCTCCGGTAGACGGCGCTCGTCTCGTAGCCCATCGCCCAGATGATGATGCCGCTCCAGCCTCGGTCGAGCGCCACCTTCGCGCTCTGCTTCAGCGTCCATTCGTCGGGGTAGTACGCGACGTGCTTGATGGTGCACGTCACCGGTACGTCGAGGCGGGTCGCTGCGGCGAGCCCCGAGGTGTCGGCGGGTGCCACGAGCGTCGGAATCGGCGTTCCCGTGGGCGTGCTGGTGGGCGGTTTCACGGGAAGGGTGCGCGTGCCGGTGGCCTTCGTCTCCCAAGTGAACGTCAACTCACCGGAGGCATGACGTGTGGGCATCACCCTGTTCGCGCTGGCGAGGCCCGGAGCCTCGCGGGTGGTGATGCTGTCGCGGAAGACGGCTCCGTCGGGGCACACCTCCGGCGCGTTCTTCTGCGTGGCCCAGTGGCGGCCGTAGGCGGGCAGTCCGAGCTGCAACTTCGAAACCGGCACCACCGTGCTGCTGTAGGCCACCACCGACCGCACCCAGGTGATGGGTGAGATCGGGCCAGCCACGCCCACGCTCCAGTCGTAGACCATCAACCGCAGGCGGTCGACGTACGGCGCGATTCGGTCCTGGGCGTACACCGTGTAACCGCTGGCGCCGTTGTCCCACACCGGCGGAACGGTG
The DNA here is from genome assembly GCA_964595105.1 of uncultured Bifidobacterium sp. Lineage (GTDB taxonomy): Bacteria > Actinomycetota > Acidimicrobiia > Acidimicrobiales > Ilumatobacteraceae > UBA668. Next base: position 2,719 of record CAZQPJ010000185.1, on the reverse strand, counting down.
ACGCTCAGCACCTTGCCGCGGACATGCAGCAGCCCCGACAGTTCACGCACGAACGCCACCCAGTTGGGCTTGATCTCGGCCCAACGGCTGCGACCGTCGCCGAAGGCGAACACCTCGTAGTCGAGGTCGATGCCGTCGTAGCCCTTGGTCATCACCAGGTCGACGATGCGTTGTTCGTGGTTCGCCCGCGCGAACGGGTCGGCGAGGATGCCGCGCATCACGCCGGTGGGTGCGCTGTCGAAGATGGTGGGAATGACGGGAAGTCCGGCGGCTCGCGCCGTGGCGACTGCGGAGGTGAGGCCCGAGGCATTGCCCAACAGTGGCAGGCTGCCGTCGGCGCTGGTGCCGTACCAGAGCAGCGACACGTCGCTGTAGAGCGACGCGATGTCGGCGTTGGCGATGACGGCCCTGCCCGGGGCCGCGCCCCAGTAGGGAATCCAACCGCTGACGAAACGGTTGGGTTGGCAGGCCGTCAGCACGAGTGCTGCGACCACGGCGACCCATCGGGCTCTGGCAGCCACACGGGAACCCTAGTGGCGCGCAGCGACAGGTCACCCGCGGCGACGACGGATAGGGTCGGAACGATGGCCGCAACCCAACGTTCGAGTTCGCTGGGTCTCGCGGCGGTGCTGGGCTCCACCGTGTTCTGGTCGTTCGGCGGTGTGCTCGGGAAAGCCACCGGCGCGTCGGGCGTCACCCTCGGTTTCTGGCGCATGTGGATCGCCTCGGCGGTGCTGTCGGTGGTGGTGGTCGCGCTGCGTCGCGTGCCGTCACGTGCCGAGGTGCGTGCCGCGGCACCCCTCGGCGTGCTGTTCGGTCTCAACATCTGTGCGTTCTTCATCTCGCTCCGGCAACTGCACGTGGCGATGGCCTTGGTGATCGGCGCCCTCACGCCGGTGGTCGCCCTTCCCGTTGCGGTGATCTTCATGAAGGAGCGCCTCACCACGCTGAAGGCGGTGTGCGCCGTCACCGCCGTGGCCGGTGTCATCGTGTCGGTGATGGCCGCCCCGAGCGGTGACGGCAGCGGCAACACGGCGAGCGGCTACGTGTGGGCCGTGGTGTCGTTGTTCGTGTGGGTCGCGTATCTGCTCGCGAGCAAGCGGGTGCGGCAGACCGTCGACACTCTGCCGCTCATGTGGACGCTGTCGACGGTGGGTGCGCTCACGTTGACGGTGCTGGCGCTCGTGGTGCGCTCCGATCTCGGGGAGATGAAGGGCACGGCATGGTGGTGGGTGACGCTCCTGGCGCTCGGCCCGGGCATCGCCGGCCACGGGCTGCTGGCCTGGGCGCAGCCCCGAGTCGATGCGTCGGTGACGTCGGTGCTCATCCAGGCCGAACCGCTGGGTGCGAGCGTGGCGGCGTGGGTGTTCCTCGGCGAGCGAGTCACGTTCGGTCAGGGCGCGGCGCTGCTGGTGGTGCTCGCCGCGCTGGTGGTGTTGGGCTGGGCCGAACGTCGGGCGGCGAACGTGCCGCTCGACGACGCTCTCATCTGATGCGGTGGGCGCGCTGTGCGCCGACTGTCACTTCTCGTCGATGGTGATCTTCGTGATGTCGATGGGCGAGAGCGGAGGGCCGTCTTGCGGGTTGGCCAGGGCGTCGAGCGCGGCCACCACGCCCATGTCGTCGTCGATCACCTGACCGAACAGGGTGTAGTTGGGCGGCAGGGCAGCGCCGTCGGCACCGGTGATGATGAAGAACTGGCTGCCGTTGGTGTTCGGGCCGGCATTGGCCATGGCCACCGAGCCGATCTGGTACGGCTCGATCTTGCCGAGTTCGTCGGCGAACTCGTAGCCGGGCCCGCCGGTGCCGGTGGCCGTGGGGTCGCCGCACTGCACCACGAAGCCCTTGATGGCCCGGTGGCACGTGGTGCCATCGAAGTAGTGGTAGCGCGACAGGTTGACGAAGCTGTTCACGGTGTGGGGCGCGATGTCGTTGCGGAGCGTGACATGGAGCGTGCCGTTGTTGGTCTCGATGGTGGCCGTGTAGGTCTTCCCATCGACGAGGCACATCGGCGGCTCGGCGTCGAACTGCTGCTGGGGCGCTGCGCTGCCGTCGGCGGGTGCACAGCCCGAGCCACCGCCGGTGGAACCGGCCGGCGCTGTGGTGGGGGCGATGGAGTCGGCGGGTTTGGCGGTGGAGTCGTCGCCACAGGCGGCCAGGGTCAGCAGGCCGACGGTGACGAGGGCGAGAGTGCGGGGGGTGCGATTCACGGCTGACACTCTGCCATCGGGGAGGACGGTTCGCCCGTCATACCGGTGCCTCACTATCGTCGCCCGGATGCAGCACATCCTCGACGCCATCCAGTCGGGCGCCAGCGGCGACGACATCGCCACCCTGGCCATCCCCGAGAGCTACCGCGCCGTGCACGTCCGCAAGGACGAACAGGACATGTGGAAGGGCACACCCACGAAGGACAAGGATCCGCGCCAGAGCCTGCACGTGGGTGAGGTGCCCACGCCCGAACTGGCGCCCGACGAGGTGTACCTGGCCGTCATGGCCAGCAGCATCAACTTCAACACGGTCTGGACCAGCATCTTCGAGCCGGTCAGCACGTTCGGTCCCATGGCTCGGCTCGGCCGCGAGAGTTCGTGGGCGAAGCGGCACGACCGCGACTACCAAGTGGTGGGCAGCGACGCCTCGGGCGTGGTGCTGAAGGTCGGTTCGGCGGTGCGCAACTGGATGCCAGGCGATCGCATCACCGTGCACTGCAACCACGTCG
>CAZQPJ010000184.1:0-5231 GCA_964595105.1 uncultured Bifidobacterium sp. | reverse complement strand
GCGTGTGGGCGGCCGACCTGTCGGCAGCCGCACAGCACCACCACCACCGCTTCGCCGTGCTGAGCCTGTGCCGCACCGATGGCGCATTCTCCGACGTGCCGGCACGCCGCGAGGTGTACATGGTCGACCAGACCGGAGACGCCAACCCGTCGCTCGGTGATGCGGTTCGTGATGCTGTCGACACGGTCGAGGCATGGCTGACGGAGGGCCGCGAGGTGCTGGTGCACTGCCACGGTGGCCGCAGCCGCACGGCTCTCGTGTTGAAGGCAGTGAAGATGCGAATCGACGGCGTCACGGCCGATGAGGCGCACGACTGGTTGACCGACGAGTGGCCGCGGTACGACCCCTGGAACCTCACGTTCGCCGAGTTCCTGCAGAACGAGTGGGCTCGATGAGCACCGAACGCACTTCGTTCTGGATCCGCACGTTCGCCGCGGCCCGTGCACAGTCGGACTGGTTGTTGGTCGCCCGTCAGTACACCCGGGCCACCGCCGCACAGATCACCAGCGACATCAACAACGCGCACCGTCGCGCACCCCACCAGCGAATCCGCGGCGTCAACGATGGCGAACGCTGGGAAGCCCACTGGGAAGCCGCCCCGGAAGGCCCGCGCGGCGACTTCGTCATCTGGATCCGCCGCCTGTAGATCGCCCGGCCCGGCACGCCGCCCCTCTCCACACACATCCACTTCCCCGCAAGGAGCACACCATGACCGAACCGAACGACCTCCACGTCGAGATCAACGACGTGCTTGCCGGAGCGCTCCGGCGCATCAATACCATCGACCCGCAGGTGCGCCGTTTCCAGCGCAGCATCGCCGACCTCGGCATGCCCGTTCCGCCCGCGTGGGCAGAAGTGCAGGCCGATGAGACAGTGACGTTCTCGAGCCTCACCCTCACCCAGTTCGACCGGCTCATCCGCCTGCTCGAGGACCTCGCCGACCATCGGCCGGTCACGGTCACCGTGATGCAGGGTGGTGCCAGCCTGTTCGACCCGGGCGCTCCGCAGGGCCCCGTGCCCACGCCCCGTCCGTCGACCGTGCACATGGTGGTGCCGCAATGAGCCGCCAGCACCTCACCAACGTCGAGCCACGCGAAATCCGGCTGCTCCACGCAGCGGTCAACGCCCTCGACATCGACGAGACGGCGGGCGAGGCATTGTTCCTCACGGTCTGCCGCGGCGCACGCGAATGGATGGTCGAGTCGAGCCGCGGCCAGTTGCACGCCTTCATCCGCGACCGCGACTGCACCCTCGAGACGCTCACCCAGTTCGCCCTCAGCGACCGGGTGCGCTTGTTCGCCGAATACTTCGACAACCAGCCACTGAGCCTCAGCCTGGCCGACGACGCCACGGTGGTGGCCACCGCCGGGCCCGCCTCGGCAGCCATCGACGTGGTCGACACCCCGGGCCACCGTCGCGAGGTCCACCCGTTCACCGCCACCGCCGAGGCCGTCGTCACCGTGCGGCAGTTCATCGCGTTGCTCGGCGCAGCGCGCTGCCTCCCGGCCGGCATCAGCGACATCACCTACCCCACCCCGCCGATGTGGTTCGGCATCGCCGACGGCACCATCGGCCTGCACATCGACTGGCGCGATTTCCTCCCGAGCCGCGCCACGTACCGGCTCGCCTGGATGCGCGGTTACGGCTCGGTCACCGTCCCGATTCCTCACCGCGTCATCGACGATTTCCTGCAGTACGTGCCCATCGACCACGACATCACCGGCGAGCTCGACGACGACATGGAGATGTCGATCGAAACGGGCCACTGCACCCGCGGCGACCACACCCGGCCGGCCGTGCGCCTCAGTGCCGCCGAGTGGTCGATCGTGCTCTACCACGACGACTATCTGCTCGACCGGTGGGCCGACCGCATCGACGCCGAGATCGCCACGTCCGACATCGAGATCCTCGACCACCAGGGCCCCGAGTGGATGGTGCGACAGCACGGCACCCGCGTCAGGCTCATCCTCCACCCCGGCCACCCCGATGTGGTGCGGGTCAGCGCCGTGCTGCTCGAGGGCGTCGACGAGTCGATCGAGTTGCTGCGCGAGTTGGGGCAACTCAACGCCGCTTCCACCACCGTGCGGCACTGGCTCGACGACGGCACCGTCCACGTCGCCGCCGATGTTCCCTGTTCGTCGCTCTCCACCCTGGCGACGACCATCCGTGAGGTCGCACGCGCCGTGCAGACGTACGCACCGATGCTGTCGATGTTCTGAACGCACTGTTCACCCGTCGCCCTTGGCCGGCGGATCCACCCCCGCAACCTCATAGGCCTCCGCTTCACCGAGCGTCTCGCGTGCGAGCAACGCGTTCGCCAACCGATCCAACCGCGCACGATCGTGCTCCAGCACCTCCAGCGCTCGGTGATGGCATTCATCGACGATGCGTCGGGCCTCGGCGTCGACGAGTTGTCGGGTTGCCTCCGACGCCGAACGCGGGTCCATCGTGCCGTACCCCACGTCGGCGCCAGCCTCCGGCAGCACCGACATCGGCCCCACCCTCTTCGACATGCCCCATCGGCCCACCATCTGGCGGGCGATCGCCGTCACCTGTTCGAGGTCGGTCTCCGCGCCCGTGGTGGTGCCGCACATGATGCTCACCATCGCACGCGCTACGGGCGATCACCGCTTCACATTGTCGGGTTTCAACCTGCTGCGCTGGCTGGTCGACGTCGAGACCAGCCCCGCCGGGCACCTCAGCGTCACACCTGCCGGAGGCTGGGCGCACGGCGAGCCGCGCCCGGCGTTCGACCAGCAGCCGATCGAGGTCGCCACGCTCGCCGAATGCTCCATCGCCGCATGGCATCTCACCGGCGAACACGACTGGTTGGATCTACTCGGCCGCTGTGTCGACTGGTTCCACGGCGTGAACGACATGGGCGTGCCGATGATCGACCACGAAACCGGCGGCGGGTTCGACGGACTCACCCCGCATGGGCCGAACATCAACCAGGGCGCCGAATCGACCCTTGCTGCGGTCACCACCCGACTTCACGCACAGCGCCTGCTGTCACCCTCCCTGAACTGAGGACCCGATGACCGACGACTCGCTCTCCGACACCGACGACGCACCCAGCCTGGGGCTGGGCATCTCCGACCTCGACGATGTGCCCGCCGCCACCCGTGGCCGAGCCGTGGCCCTCATCGCCATTGCGGCGGTGGTGGCGCTGGCGGTCGTGATCATGATGGTGCGACTCCGGGTGCGCGGCACCTACGACGGAATGTGCAACCTCGTCACTGCAACCGGCCGCACCTGCTGAGCAGCCGAGCGGCCACCTGCCAGCGGGTAGGTTCGCGCCGTGCGTGTGGCCATCGTGGGGGGCGGCATAGGAGGGTGCGCGTTGGCGTTGGCGCTCGACGCCGTCGGCATCCGCGACGTGGAGGTGCACGAGGCATCGCCCGAGCAGCGGGAACTCGGCGTGGGAATCAACGTCCTCCCACACGCAGCGCGTGAACTCACCGAACTGGGCCTCGGCAACGACATCGATGCGATTGCGGTCCGAACGGGCGACCTGAGCTATCACAACCGGTTCGGTCAGCAGATCTGGGTGGAGCCGCGTGGCCTCGCCGCTGGCTACCGGTGGCCTCAGTGGTCGGTGCATCGCGGCCGGCTGTTGGGCGTGCTCCATCGCGCGGTGGTGCAACGCCTCGGCGAGCGGAGCGTCCGGTTCGGCTCGCGCATCGAACCCGACCGACTCGACCACCTCGATGCCGACGTGGTGGTGGCTGCCGACGGTATTCACAGTGCGATGCGAACGCTGGTGGCGCCCGACGAGGGCCCGCCGTTGTGGAACGGCGTCACCATGTGGCGCGGCGTCAGCGTGATGCCCCCGTTCCTCGGCGGGCGGCGGATGGTGATGGCGGGTCGACTGTGGGAGCGCGTGGTCGCGTATCCCATTGCCGACCTGCCCGACGGGACGCAGTTGGTGAACTGGGTCGCCGAGCGCCGTACCGACGATGGCCGACCGATGCCGCGCCAGGACTGGACGGCGGAGGCCGACCTCAGCGAACCGATGTCAGTGTTCTCCGACTACCACTTCGAGTGGCTGGATGTGCCGGACATGCTCGGCCGGGCAGAGTCGGTGCTTCGTTACCCGATGGCCGACCGCGATCCGCTCGCCACGTGGCGTCATGGACACATGACCCTGATGGGCGATGCAGCCCACCCGATGTACCCCGTCGGTTCGAACGGAGCCTCGCAAGCGATCCTCGACGCCCGAGTCCTCGCCCGCGAGTTGGCCCTGCAACCGTCGGTCGGTGAGGCGCTCGACGCCTACGAGGCGCAGCGCCTGCCTGCGACCGCCGCCGTGGTGTTGTCGAACCGGCAGGCCGGGCCCGAGCGGTGCATGGAGATCGTCGCCGACCGAGCACCCAATGGATTCAACGACATCGAGTCGGTGATCGGCCGGGCTGAACTCGAGGAGATCGTCACCGCCTACCGACGGACCGCTGGCTTCGACCCCACCGCCCTGAACGAACGTCCATCGCTCGGCGTCAACTGATGGCCGGTGTCGTGCCCACGCCTACGCAGTGGTGAGCTTCCACCACGCACCCGTGTTGGCGAGCGTGGTGCCTGCGGTGTTCACTGCCCGTACCTGCCAGTAGTAGGCGGTGCGCCTGCCGAGTCCGCTCAGCGTGGCCGAACGACCGGTGCCGACGCTCACCCAGGTGGCGTTGCACTGGTTGTCGTTCACCGTGTCGACGCAGTACTCGTAGCGACTGGCGTTGGTCGATGCTCCCCACGACAACGCCAAGGAACTGCGCGACAGTCCGGTGGCGTTGTTGGCGGGTGCAGTCTTGTTGAAGGCACCCGGTGCTGCGGTCGTGGCAGGTGGCGGCGGCGGCGGAGTCGGCGCCGACACCGTGATGGAGAACGGCGCAGAGGCGGAGGCCCCCGCCGCGTCGGTGACTCGCATCGTGAAGGTCGACGTACCGCCAGCAGTGGGTGCACCGCCGATGACGCCGAGGGTCGGGTAGAGCGTGAGGCCCGCCGGCAGGGCGCCCGTGGCGATCGACCATGTGTAGCCGAGTCGGCCGCCCACGGCCTGCAGCATCTGGCTGTAGTTGGTGCCCGTCACACCCGCTGGCAGCGAGGTGGTGGTGACGGCGAGCGGGCTCGACGAGCCGGTGGTGCAACGCACCGCCGTCTGGTCGGCACGAGAGCCGGTGTTGAACGACACCTGGGTGCCCACCGTGCCGAGGCCGTTCTCGAGGCCGATGGTGGCGCCC
>CAZQPJ010000183.1:0-5248 GCA_964595105.1 uncultured Bifidobacterium sp. | reverse complement strand
GCAAGCCGACTCGTGGTTCGAGAGCCTTGCTGCCGATCTGCCCGACGGCTGGTCGCTGATGGCGACCGGTGGCTACGCACGAGGTGTGCTCGCACCCGGCAGCGACATCGACGTGGTGCTGCTGCATCCGCAACGGGTGAGCGACGACGCCGTGCGCGAGGTCGCCGAACGTCTGTGGTACCCGCTGTGGGACTCGGGTCTGAAGGTGAGCCCGGCGGCGCACACGCAGAAGACCCTGCTCGCGTTGGCGAGCGACGACCTCGACACGGCGACCTCGATCCTCGGGGTCCGGTGTCTTGCCGGCGATGCCGAGTTGGTGGCCTCCCTCCAGACGTCGGCGCTGGAGCAGTGGCGTCGCAAGCCGTACGTCTGGCTGGAGCGGCTCCTGGAGTCGGCGCACCAGCGTTGGGCCCGCTGTGGCGACGTGGCGTCGCTGCTCGAGCCCGATCTGAAGGACGGACGCGGGGGTCTGCGAGACCACGACATGATCCGCTGGGCGTTGCGAACCGACCGGGCCGAGGTGTCGGCAGCGCTCGAGAACCCGTTCGAGGACCTCGCCGGCCCGGCCGAGTTGCTGCTGGCCGCACGGTGCGAGCTGCACCGCGCCACCGGCCGAGCAGTGAACACCCTGCTGCTGCAGGACCAGGACCGTGTGGCCGACGCGATGGGGTTCGCCGATGCCGATGCGCTGATGCGCAACCTTGCCGGGGCGGCGCACGCCATCGAGTGGGCGGCCGACCGATTCTGGACCCGTGTGTCGACGCTCATCCGCTCCGGTGGCCGATCGGGCCGGGGTGTTCGGGTGACTGCATCGGTGCTTGCGCCCGGCGTCCAACTCGTCGACGACGAGGCTCATGTCGCGCCCGACGCCGACGTCGACGAGCAGTCGTACGTGTTCCGGTTCGCGTCTGCTGCGGCGCACGGTGGTGTGCACATGTCGGGCCGGGCGTTGCGCGTCATGGCATCACGCGGCTCGCCGCCGGGTGAACAGTGGACCGAGGGAACACGTCGTGCCTTCGTGAGCCTGCTGGGATCGGGCGAATGGCTGGTGCCCACCATCGAGGCGCTCGAGCGCTACGGACTCTTCAGCCGCTTCATACCCGAGTGGCGGGCGGTGCGCAGCCTCCCTCAGCGCAACGCATTCCACACCTACACGGTCGACCGGCATCTGTTGCAGGCGGTCGCGAATGCCAACGACTACGTGCGCGACGTTGCTCGACCCGACCTTCTGCTGGTGGGTGCCCTGATGCACGACCTCGGCAAGGGGTATCCGGGTGACCACACCGAGGTGGGTGTCGAGTTGGTCGACAACGTGGTGGCACGAATGGGGTTCGCAGCCGACGACATCGCAGTGGTTCGAGCGCTCGTGCAGCATCACCTCCTGTTGCCGGAGACCGCCACCCGACGCGACCTCACCGACCCGCGGACAGCCCGCAACGTCGCCGATGCAGTTGGCAGCGTCTCGACGCTCGAGTTGTTGCATGCGCTCACCCGGGCCGACAGTCGCGCCACCGGGCCCGGTGCGTGGTCGAACTGGAAGCGGTCGCTGCTGGAGCAGCTCGTCGACGTGACGGCGTCGGTCATCCGTGATGGAAACCTGCCGGCAACCGCGCCGCCGTTGTCGGACGACCTCACGCGCCTCGCGTCGCTCACGGCCGGTGACGGTTCCATCCACGTCGAACACCTGGAGGGCGACGGTGTCGACCTGTTGCGCATCGCGAGCCGCGACCGTGCGGGCCTGTTCTCGCACATTGCCGGTGTGCTGGCACTGCACGGCCTCGACGTGGTCGGGGCATCGGCCGCCACGGGCGCCGACGGTGTCGCCATCGACGAGTTCCGCATCGCCCGCGTGCCGGGGATCGAACTCGACTGGCGCAGGGTGGAACACGACCTCGATCGCGTGCTGTCGGGCTCGCTCGACATCGACGCCCGCCTGGAACAACGGTTGAAGCAGACCCGCCGCCGGGCGCTGGCAGCCGCGCCGGCGCGGCTCGAGGTGTTGGTCAGCAACGACGCCAGCGATTCGACCACCGTGGTGGAAGTGCGAGCCCCCGACGCGCCCGGAGTGCTGTACCGCTTGGCACACGCCATCACCGTGGAGTCGCTCGACATCCGTTCGGCGGTGGTGGCCACGCTGGGTCACGAGGTGGTCGACGTGTTCTACGTGACGAGCGCGAAATCGCCCTCCGGGCAACTGCCGGAGGGCGATTTCGAACCGATTCGGGAAGCGTTGAAGGCAGCGATCGGCTAGATCGCGTCGGAGCCCTGCTCGCCGGTGCGGATGCGCACGAGGCGATCGACCGACGTCACCCAGATCTTGCCGTCGCCGATCTTGCCGGTGGCTGCCGCCGACGTGATGGCGTCGATCACCTGGTCGACCACCGCGTCGTCGACGACCAGTTCGACCTTGATCTTGGGAAGGAAGTCGATGGTGTACTCGGCACCGCGGTACGTCTCGGTGTGTCCACCCTGGCGGCCGAAGCCGCGCACCTCGGTGACCGTCATGCCCATGACGCCAGCGCCCTTCAGCGCGTCCTTCACGTCGTCGAGCTTGAACGGCTTCACGATTGCTGTGATGAGTTTCATGTGTGTGTCGTTTCTCGTTCTCTTGGTCGTGGCCGGTCAGTCGTTGTAGGCGAGCACGCCCATCTCGGGCAGGTCGAGGCCGGCGATCTCGTCGGCCTCCGGTGTGCGGATGCCACCCTTGGTGAGCTTGTTCTGGATCTTGAAGAAGGCGAAGGCGACGCCGAGGATGACGGTCCAGATGACGACCGCGCCGAGCAGCTGTGCGCCGAACTGGCCCCAGTCGCCCTTGATGAGTCCCTTCACGCCGGTGCTGGTGGATCCGTTCCACCCGGCGCCGTACTTGCCGTTGGCGAAGATGCCCACGGCCAACACACCGAAGGTGCCGCCGATGCCGTGCACCGCGATGGCGCCCACCGGGTCGTCGATCTTGAGCTTGTCGAAGAAGAACACAGCCTCGATGGCGAGGATGGCCGAGATGAGGCCGATCACCGCTGCGGCCCACGGGGCGACGAAGGCGCACGGGGCGGTGATGCCCACGAGGCCGGCGAGCATGCCGTTCACCATCATGCCGGGGTCGGGCTTCCCCGACCGCCAGGTGATGTAGTACATCGCCACGACGGCACCCACGGCACCGGCGATGGCGGTGTTGGCGGCCACCGTCGAGAACTGGATGTCGCTCGACGCGAAGGTGGATGCGGCGTTGAAGCCGAACCAACCGAACAGCAGGATGAAGCAGCCGAGCATGGCCATCGGGATGTTGTGGCCGGGGATGGCCCGCGGCTTGCCGTCGGGGCCGTACTTGCCGATGCGCGGCCCGAGCACGATGGCACCGGCCACCGAGGCGACACCGCCGACGGCGTGCACCACGCCCGAGCCGGCGAAGTCGACGTAGCCGGCGCCCAGGTGCAGGCTCGACCACGTCTTGGCCAGCCAGCCGCCGCCCCAGGTCCATGCAGCGAACAGCGGGTAGTAGAAGGCGCCGCAGAAGAGGCCCCAGATCACGAAGCTCTTCCACTTCCACCGCTCGGCCATGGCGCCGGTGGGGATGGTGGCCGTGGTGTCCATGAACGCCACCATGTAGAGGAAGAATCCGAGCAGCGCCGGCGTGGCGGCGTCGCCGAGGTGCGAGTAGCCCCAGTAGAGGAGCCCGCCGTTGTTGCCGCCGATCGACAGCGCCGGTGTGCCGGTGCCGTTCATCGGGGTGGTGAGGCCGAATGCCGAGTAGCTGAAGCCGGCGAAGGCGAGCGGGAAGCCGATGAAGAGGAACCCGACGAAGCCGAGACCGAAGATGGCGAAGTTGGTGCTCATCACCTCCGCTGCGTTCTTCTTCTGGGTGAAGCCGGTCTCGACGAGTGCGAAGCCGGCCTGCATGAAGATCACCAGCACGGCGCCGAGGATCACCCACAGCAGGTTGGTGGCCTCGCTCAGCGAGGTCACCGCCGCCATGGCGTCTCCATCCTCGGCGAAGGCCGGCCCGGTGATGAGCAGTGTCGCGGCGACGGCACCGACTGCCGCGCCGAGAAGGTATTTGGGCGCTCGTGTGCGCACGTTCTCTCCTGTTGGTCGTTGGTACGTGAACTCGCCACGACACTGGAGCGAGCGTGCGAACCATACGAATCGAAGGTTTCGCCACCGTCGCCGGATTGTTTCGGCTGTGTGGCGTGTGGGTGCGCTGCGTGTGCGCGGTCGGCCGCCTCAGCGGCGGCGCCGAAGGTGACGGCGCGACGGTCCCGCATGCAGGATCGCCCGGGCCTCGTCAAGGCGCGCCGCGCTGATCTTCCGGCCGACCCGATCGGTGATCGCGAAGCGGTCGTCCACTCCGTTGGCGTCGGCACCGATACGAGCACTGTGCACGACCAGGTCGACCGCGGCGAACGCGGCGGTGACCGAGCGAAGCGCACCTGGCGTGTCGGGTCCCGTCACCCGTACCGACGTGTGCCACGGCAGCGAGTCGTTGTCGACGACGAGTTCGAGTCCGGGTGCTGCGCCGAGGTGCAGCGGCCTGCCGAGTGCTGCCTCCATCGACGTGGCGAGGTCCCGGGCCGCGGGTCGTTTGACGCTGCGCACGACGAAGCTGTCGAGCACGCCGCCGTCGGGCCACGTTGCGATGTCGGCCGCCACGACTTCCAGGCCGAACTCGGCCAGCACGTCGGAAAGACGGGCCAGCAACCCGCGTGCGTCGTGGCAGGCGACGTCGACCTTCCAATGGTCCGGCTCCGCCTCCGGTGACACCGAGACGCGCACCGTGCCGGGACGGGGCAGCGGTTCGAGCAGTCGGGCCTGCCGTGCCAGTTCCTCCGGTTCGTGCGACAACAGATACGGGTTCGGCGCGGCCCGGAGCCGCTGGGTCACCGCTTCGTCGGCGCCGATCCGTTCAGCGGAGGTTCGGCGAGCCACCGCGAGGTCAGTGGCCTCCGACCCGGTGAATTCGGGGTGCTCGAGCGCCTCGTTCACCTGCCGGAGCCGTTCGAGCAGGGCCTGTTCCTGCAGGGTGCTCATCCCCCCGATCGCCCGGGCCAACAGGTAGGCCTCGTACGCATGGTCCAGCGAACGGAGGTGGGTGGCCAGTTGCAGCACCGCGCTTCGGTCGAACGCATCGGGGTTCCGGGTTCCGGCGCGCAGTAGGTGGGCATCGGCCACCAGCGACGTGACGACGGCCAAAGCGTTTTGGGGCACCAGACGGCCGGCCAGTGCGATCGAGCACGCTGCACCGTCGTCGGCG
>CAZQPJ010000182.1:0-5287 GCA_964595105.1 uncultured Bifidobacterium sp. | reverse complement strand
TGCACCACGACCAGAAGATCGATGCCCCGTCCGGCACTGCGGTCACCACGGCGCGCCGCATGGCGGCAGCATCTGGGGAGTGGGCACCCGACCCCACCCAGCACGAGGTGTACCCCGGCGCACGCGGTGGTGAGGGGCCGGCGGGCATTCGAGTGCACGCCGTGCGCATGCGCGGCATGGTGGCCCACCAGGAAGTGATCCTGGGTGCACAGGGGCAGAGCCTCACCATTCGGCAGGACAGTTACGACCGGGCGAGTTTCATGCCCGGTGTGGTGCTGGCATGCCGTCGCATCGCCGAGTTCCCGGGCCTCACGCTCGGACTCGACGCGCTCCTCGGTGTCTAGGGCCGGGCAGCCCGAGCCGGCGGGTCAGCCGAGCGAGGCGATGGCCGCGTCGTAGTCGGGCTCGTTGGCGATCTCGGGCACCAACTGGCTGTGCACCACGGTGCCGGCCTCGTCGAGCACGATCACCGAACGTGCCATCAGCCCGGCGAACGGGCCCTCGGCCAACTTCACGCCGAGCACGTCGCCGAAGTCGCTGCGGAAGGTCGAGGCGGCGACCACGTTGGTGAGCCCCTCGGCACCGCAGAAGCGGCCCATGGCGAACGGGAGGTCGGCAGCGACGCACACCACGACGGTGTTGTCGAGGCTGCTGGCGAGTTCATTGAACCTGCGAACGCTGGCGGCGCACACCGGCGTGTCGACGCTGGGGAAGATGTTCAGCACCACGCGCGACCCGGCGAGATCGGCTGGGCCGACGTCGGTGAGGTCGCCCTTGGTGACGATGAAGGAGGGGCAGGCGGAACCCACGGTGGGAAGCTCGCCGACGGTGTTGACGGGCGTGCCGCCCAGTGCAGTGGTAGCCATGCGCGCAGTGTTGCATCGCGCCGCGAACGATGCGTTACCGACCGCGGCGGAAATTGCGGACGTTCACCAGCACCACCAACACGAGCGAGATGGCGATGAGCCACAGTTGGTTGTCGGCCATCCACTTCGTGATCGACAGCAGCTGGCTGCGGAACACGCGCGACAGCCACCACAGCAGCGCGAAGCGCACTGCGATGCCGACGGCGAACATCGGCGCCAACCTCCGCCAACTGGTGCCCGCTGCTCCGGTGAGCGCCCACACGATGTTGCTGCCCACGAAGAACGGCACCACGAACCATTCGGCGTTGTTCACCTGCTGCTCGAACCGCGCCACCTGCTCCTGCGGCATGCCGAGGAACCGCCAGAACCAGCGCAACGCCCGGTCGCCGTAACAGCGTCCGATCATGTGACACACCGTGGCCGAGGCGGCCAGCCGGATGGCACCTACGATCGCCCACTGCCACGCGGGCAGCGAGGGTGCGGCCAGCACGATGTTGCGGTTGCGCGCCGACAGACCCACCAGCAGCAAGGGGTGGCGCTCCACGAGCGACGTGATGATGTTGGCGACATTCGTGCACGCCACCAGCCCCACGAAGGCCGCCAGCCACAGCGGTGCACTGCGGGGCGGGGGAGAGGGCTCAACAAGCACGGTGTCGCTCATCGGGCGAACACTAGAGTCGCCACGTGCGCCGCGCTCTCATCGCCACCATCGCAGTTGCTGCGCTCGGAGCCTCTGCCTGTGGTGCCGACCCCGACGACAGCCTCGGCGCGCCGAAGCCAACCTTCCCGCCGAACGGACAGACGGCGAAGGTGCTGGCGCTCGACAACAACTTCATTCCCCAGACCCTCACGGTGGTGGCCGGCACCGAGGTCGTGTTCCACAACAACGGTCGCAACGACCACAACGTGGTGCCGGTCGACGACCTGCAGCTCACCACGTGGGGCGTGAACGAAGCGGGCTTCCGCCCCACCGACACCTACTCGTACGTGTTCGGCACGCCGGGCACCTACGTCTACTACTGCACCATCCACGGCACGCCGAAGGCCGCCATGTTCGGCACCATCACCGTCACCGCTCCCTGACCACCGGAAAGAGTTCACCCATGCATCGTCGTCTCCTCGCCACCCTGGCAGTCGCCGCCGTCGTGTTCACGGCCTGCAGCAACAACGACACCGTGGTCACCACATCGTCGGGTGCCGCGCCCGACACCTCCGCCGCCCCTGCGGCAGGGGTGCTGAACGTTCCCGATGACTTCGCCACCATCCAGGCGGCGGTCGATGCTGCGAAGCCCGGCGACCTGGTGCTGATCGCCCCCGGCACCTATCACGAGGCAGTGCAGGTGGAGACCGATCAGCTCACCATCCGCGGTCTCGACCGCAACACCACGGTGCTCGACGGCGAACTGAAGCTCGACAACGGCATCCGCGTGGTGGGCGCGAAGGGTGTGGCCATCGAGAACCTCACCGCCACGAACTACACGAAGAACGGGTTCTTCTGGACCGGCGTCGACGGATTCCGTGGCTCGTACCTCACTGCCTACCGCACCGGCGACTACGGGGTGTACGCGTTCGATTCGATGAACGGGCAACTCGAGCACATCTATGCGGCGGGCAGCCCGGATGCGGGCATCTACGTGGGTGAGTGCTACCCGTGCAACACGGTGCTCGACGACGTCACCAGCGAGCACAACGGCCTCGGTTACTCCGGCACCAACTCCGGCGGCAACCTGCTGATCGTCAACTCCATCTTCCGCTTCAACCGCGCCGGTGTGGTGCCCAACAGCGGTAGCTACGAGCTCTGCTATCCCGAGCGCGAGACCACCATCGTCGGCAACGTCGTGTACTCCAACAACCAGCCCGACACGCCGGCGATCGACGTGGCGCTGCTGGCCATGGGCAACGGCATCCTCACCGCAGGCGGGGTGAAGAACGTCATCGAACGGAACCTCGTGTACGACCACGACAAGTCCGGCATCGGCAGCGTGCCGTTCCTAGAGGAGGACCCGAACGACTCCATCCCGACGCCCGACAAGTGGGCAATGAGCTGCGCCGAGCAGAAGCAGCAGACCCCGGTCGACCCGGGTGGCGCCCTCCTCTGGGACTCGCAGCAGAACGAGGTGCGTGAGAACGTCATCAGCGACAGCCGCGTCGCCGACCTGCTGGTGGCCTCGGCGGGCACCGACGTGTCGACCCTCGGCCATTGCTTCAGCGGCAACACGTTCACGCTGTCGTTGCCGCACAACCTCGAGACGTTGGCGCCGTGCGGCGGCACGGGCTCGGGCGACTGGAAGGACGGCGAGTACGACATCGTCACCTGGCTCACCGACGTGCATCCGCCGTCGGTCGACTGGCGTGCGGCCACCCTGCCCGAACTGACCACCCAACCGAACATGCCCGATGCCGCCACGGCCCCGGCGCACCCGGCCACCGACGTGCCGTTCAAGGTCGACCTCGCATCGATCAAGGTGCCGAGCAAGCCCGCCTGAGCCTCGCCTGAGCCCGATGCGCCGCCTTCTCGTCGTTGGAGCGCTGCTGCTGTCGTCGTGCGCGCACGGCACGGCACAGCACTCGTCGGGCGACCACGTGCATCCCGATGTGACGTCGCTCGGTCGGCCCGATCGTGCCATTGCCGGGCCGCAGGGTGCCGTGCCCCAGTTCCTGGTGGAGTGCGACTACAGCCACATGGCCGAGGATGATCCGATCGTGTACCCCGGCGCCGCCGGCGCCAGCCACCTGCACGTGTTCTTCGGCAACACCACCACGGATGCGAACTCCACCGTGGCGTCGCTCGCGAAGGGAGCCACCACGTGCGAGCAGCAACTCGACCGGGCTGCGTACTGGGCGCCGGCGCTGCTGCGCAATGGTGAACCCCTGGTGCCGGTGAAGAGCACGGCCTACTACCGACCGGGTGTCGACGTCGACCCCACCATCGTCGAGCCCTTCCCCGAGGGGCTGGTGATGGTGGCCGGCAATTCGGGCGCCACGGGCCCGCAGCCGGTGGAGATCGTTGCCTGGAGCTGCGGCGCCGGCATCGAGCGCGCCTCCACCCCGCCCGAGTGCACGCGTGACCGATCGCTGCGGCTGCTGGTCACCTTCCCCGACTGTTGGGAGGGCACCCAACTCGACAGCGACGACCACCATTCGCACGTCGCCTACAGCTCGCGAGGTCGATGCCCGAAGGGCTATCCCGTCCCCGTGCCGCAACTGCAGTTCAGCGTCGAGTACCCGGCCTACGGCCCCACCGATGGGCTCGAACTCGCCAGTGGCGGGTTGCTGACCGGCCATGCCGACTTCATGAACGGATGGGATCCGAAGAAGCTGGCGTCGGAGGTGCGACTGTGCCTGCACCGCAAAGTGGTGTGCGGCGTGGCGAGCGGCCGCACCGACGGCTGAATCCGGCGCGCGTGGGGCTCAGAGTCGGCCGGAGGCGATGACCCGCTCGAGGAACTCGCGGGTCTCGGGCTGGCGTGGGGCGGTGAACAGTTCCGCCGGGGGAGCGGCCTCCAGGATGCGCCCGTCCTTCAGGAAGCACACCGTGTCGCTGATCTCGCGAGCGAACCCCATCTCGTGAGTGGCCAGCACCATGGTCATTCCCTCGGCGCGCATGTCGCGGATGGCCTGCAGCACCTCGCCCACCAGCACCGGGTCGAGGGCGGCGGTGACCTCGTCGAGCAGCATCAGTTCCGGCCGCATCGCCAGCGCGCGCACGATGGCCACGCGTTGCTGCTGGCCGCCCGACAACTGGTCGGGATATGCGTTGGCCTTGTCGGCGAGGCCGAAGCGGTCGAGCAACGTCATCGCCTCGCGCCGTGCCTCGGCCGCCGCGGTGCGCAGCACACGGGTGGGCGCCAGGGTGATGTTGGCAAGCACGCTCATGTGCGGGAAGAGGTTGTAGCTCTGGAACACGAGGCCGATACGTCGACGGATCGGGTCGGCGTCGAGACCGGGCTCGGTGATGTCGACACCGTCGAGTTCGATGCGTCCGTCATCGACCGGTTCGAGCAGGTTGATGCACCGCAGGAGGGTGCTCTTGCCGGAACCGCTGGCCCCGATGAGGCTCACCACCCGATGCTCGGCAACGTCGAGGTTCACGCCGTCGAGCACCGTGCGCTGACCGAAGCGCTTGTACACGTCGCGAATCGACAACTTCGCGCTCACGCGACCACCGACCCCGCGGTGCGGTGACGCGGCCGCGCCGTGTACCAGTCGACGAGGCGGGTCTCGGGAATGGTGAGCACGAGGAAGATGACCGCCGCGGCCACGAGCGGCGTGAAGTTGCCCGTGAGGTCCTTGATGGACGTGGCGCGGCGGAACACCTCGATGATGCCGAGCACGCTCAGCAGCGCCACGTCCTTCTGCAGCGACAGGAAGTCGTTCATCAACGGTGGCACGACCCTGCGGGCAGCCTGCGGAATGACCAC
>CAZQPJ010000181.1:0-5292 GCA_964595105.1 uncultured Bifidobacterium sp. | reverse complement strand
ACGACGTGCTGATGGTGGAGGGGGACCACACGG
This sequence comes from uncultured Bifidobacterium sp., assembly GCA_964595105.1. Classification (GTDB taxonomy): domain Bacteria; phylum Actinomycetota; class Acidimicrobiia; order Acidimicrobiales; family Ilumatobacteraceae; genus UBA668. Next base: position 5,259 of record CAZQPJ010000181.1, on the reverse strand, counting down.
TCGCCGACATCATGGTGGAGACCGTGGTCGGCACCAACGGCATCCTTGTGCCGCCGGACGGCTACCTGCAGGGCATCCGCGAGCGTTGCGACCGTCACGGCATCGTGATGGTGTGCGACGAGGTGATGGCCGGCTTCGGCCGTTGCGGCGAGTGGTTCGCCTTCCAGAAGTGGGGCGTGCAGCCCGACCTGGTGTGCTTCGCCAAGGGTGTCAACAGCGGCTACCTGCCCCTCGGCGGCGTGGTCATCAGCGACAAGGTGTCGGCGTCGTTCCGCGAGCGCGCCTACCCCGGCGGCCTCACCTACTCGGGTCACCCGCTCGCCTGCGCGTCGGCCGTGGCCAGCATCAACATCTTCAAGGAGGAGGGCATCATCGAGCACGCCCGCTCGCTGGGTGACGACGTCATCCGCCCCGGCCTCGAGAAGTTGATGGCCAACCACCCGAGCGTGGGCGAGGTGCGCGGTCTCGGCGTGTTCTGGGCGCTCGACCTGGTGAAGGATCGCGCCACCCGTGAACCGTTGGTGCCGTACAACGCAGGCGGGGCCGATGCCAAGCCGATGGCCGACCTCGGTGCAGCCTGCAAGTCGCGCGGCCTGTGGCCGTTCACGCACTTCAACCGCCTCCACATCTGCCCGCCGTGCACGGCCAGCGTCGAGGAGGTCGAGGAAGGCCTCGCCATCCTCGATGCCGCCCTCACGGTGGCCGACAGCCACTACACCGGCTGACCCATCGGGGCGAGGTCGGGAAACCTTCGCGCGCCCCTCTGGCACGCTCCGGGAATGAACACCTCCCACCTCGACCAACGCATTCACCACCAGCTCGCCGAGATGCTCGAGGCCGGCTGGCAGCCCGCCGACCTCGTCCACCTCGTGAAGCGGTCGCTCAACCAACGCACGTCGCGCCTCGTCATCGGGTGCCTCGCTCGACATTCCCGGCAGCACGACGCGCCCACTCGCGCTCCCATCGAATGGGTCGAGCAATTGCGCGACCTCGGCATCATCGAGGTCGCCGACGGTTCCATCGTGGGAGGCCACGGCGACGTGCTCGATCGTTGGAGGCGGGCCGAGAAACTCGACCACGACGAGGCCGGCGGAGCGGCGCAACAGTTGCTGGAACTCCTGGCCTTCTCGCCGAGCCTCGGCGTGCTCCTTCCTCCGCCCAGTGCGTGGGGCGCCACCAACCGAGGGGTGCCCTCCGGTGCATCGACCCCGGCGGCCACCGCCCCCGACATCGACGACAAGACCCTCAAGATCATCCGCGCACTGTTGGCCAAGGCAGAGGCAACCACGTTCGAAGCCGAGGCGGAGGCCTTCACCGCCAAGGCACAGGAGATGATGACGCGCCACTCCATCGACGCAGCGATGGTGGCGGCGAGGCAGTCCGGCGGGCACGCCGGAGTGCTGTCTCGTCGAGTGCACATCGACGATCCGTACGCCGACGAGAAGGCCCGCTTCCTGGCCGCCATCGCCGACGTGAACTCGGTGAAGTGCATCTGGTCGCCGTCGGCCGGTTTCTCCACGCTCATGGGGTTTCCGGTGGAGGTGCACCTCACCGACATGCTGTTCACCTCGCTCCTCGTGCAGGCCACACAGGCGTCGGCCGCCGCAACGGCGCACAACTCGCGCCTACGCACGGCGTCGTTCCGCAGAGCCTTCCTCGTGTCGTTCGCCACCCGCGTGGCAGAACGGCTCGAGGCCGCTCATCACGCTGTTGCGGTGGAAGCCGAGCAGCAGTACGGCTCGGCGCTGGCCCCTGTGCTGGCCACGCGCCGCGACACGGTGGAGCGCGCCTACGCCGAGGCGTTCCCGCGGGTCACCACCATGAGGTCACGCTCGTACGACGCACAGGGCTGGCGGGCCGGGCGAGCTGCGGCCGACCGTGCCGACATCGGTGCCGGCGGCGCGATCGAGAGCGGCTGAGGCTGCTCAGGCAGCGGCCGCACGCAATGTCAGCGCGACGCCCACCAGTGCAGCCACCAGCGCCACCAGCGCCAGTGGGCTGAAGCGCTCGCCGAACAACACCGCACCCTCCGCTGCGCTGAGGGCCGGCGTGAGGAAGAAGAGGCTGCTCACCTTTGCCGCTGCATGGCGCTGCAACAGCCACAGCATGATCAGCACGGCCGCAATCGACAGCACCAGCACCGACCATGCGAGTGCGAACATCGACCGAGCAGTCACCACGAACCGGAATCGTTCGTGTGCCAGAGCGCCGACCAGCAACACCGCTCCCGACGCTGCGTACTGGACGGCCGTGCCTCGGATGAGCGGCATGCCCACTCCGTGGCGGCGTTGCACGAGCGTGCCGAACACCATTCCCAGCACGCTGGCGGCCGCTGCCACCAGGGCGCCACCCGACAGGCCGCCGCCATGCGTACGCAGTTTGTCGATCACCACCACCACGACCCCGACGAAACCGAGGCCCACACCCAGCCACTGCAATGGGTGCAGACGCTCCTTCAACAGCACCCGGGCCGTCACCGTGGTGATCACCGGGTGCAGCCCAGCGATCAGCGCACCGACTCCCGCCGGCATGCCCCAACTGATGGCGAGGAACACTCCGCCGAGGTACACGGCGTGCATCCCGAGACCCGAGATCGCCGCCCAGCGCGTACGGGTTCGGTCGATGGTGGGCGCACCCGTGACGAGGGCGAACATCCACAGGCCGGCCGCGGCGATCACCATGCGAACTGCGAGGAAGGTGAGGGGGCCGGCGTCGTGGGTGCCGTACTTGGCCACCACGAAACCAGTACTCCAGAAGAGCACGAACACGAACGGCGCAAGCCGTTCAACGCGAGAAGGGCGGGCCACCGAAGTGGCCCGCCCTCCGTCGACAGGAGTACCTGAACCGGTCAGGCGCCACCCTCGGTGAGAGTGACATCGGTCGGCTTGTAGCTCGAACCGTTCACGTCGACACCAGCGGCCTTCAGCTGCTTCACAGCCTCGTTCACGATGTCGTTGGTCCACGACGTGGCGTCGGGGGCCTTGGTGAGCACGGTCTTGCCGTCGAGGTTCTTCGTGCCGCTGGCAATGCTGACGGTGCGGTCCCACGCGGCGGTGTCGATGACACCGACGCCATTGGTGGCCGGCCAGATGAGCTTGTTGACTTCGTTCATCTGCCACAGCTGGTGAGTTGCGCCGAGCTTCGAGCCCTTGGCCACCACGATGTCACGGCACTTCTCGATGTTGTCGCGGCAGAAAGCCCAACCCTGGAGCGATGCCTTCACGAACGCGATGGCCTCGCCGCAGTACGCCGGGTCGCTCAGCTTGGCCTCGTCGGCCCAGATGGCGTCCTGGAGCATGCCCACGCCCTCGGTCTCGTACGAGACCACGTTGAGGTCGGCTGCGGTGTAGAGCTCGCCGGTGGCGGGGTTCTTGGCCTCGAGCACCTGTGCGTACTCGTTGTAGGTCATCGCCTCGGCAGCGTCGATCTCGCCCGAGAGCAGACCGTTCATGTCGAAGTTCTGCTGGAGCAGCGTGACGTCCTTGGCCGGGTCGAGACCCGCCTTCGACAGCGCGGCGAAGATCTCGTACTCGTTGCCGAAGCCCCAGTTACCAATCTTCTTGCCCTTGAAATCGGCAGCCTTGGTGATGTTCTTGTCCTTGAAGCTCACCTGCAGCGTGCCGCTGCGCTGGAACACCTGGGCGATGTTGGTGACCTTCGCGCCGGCCTCGCGCTCGGCGAGCGCCTTCGGCACCCACGAGATGGCGAAGTCGACCGCGCCGGTGGCGAGCTGCTTCTGGGGAGCGATGTCGACGCCACCCTCCACGATCTGGACGTCGAGACCGGCGTCCTTGTAGAAGCCTTGGTCGACGGCAGCGAAGTAGCCGGCGAACTGAGCCTGGGTGAACCACTGCAGCTGCAGCTTCACCGACGCCCCGCTCGGCGCGGTGCACTTCGAGACATCCACCGTCAGGCCTGCACTGCTGCCGCCACCGCCACCGGCGGTGGTTGCGGTGCTGCTGCTGTCGTCGCCGCACGCGGCTACGAGCACACCTGCGAGTGAAACGATGGCAGCCATCCTGGCCGCACGTCCGTGTCGCATGTTCCCTCCCCTTTTCCTTTGTTGATTGTTGTTCTGGGTTGTCACCTGGAACCCCTGCGTCGCCGCCACGGGACGACAATCAGTTCCAAGAGGTTGGAGCCTGCGAAGAAGAGCAGACCCACGATGGCGCCGCCGAGAACATAGGCGAAACCGAGAGCTTTGTTGGAACCGCTCAACGTACCCGAGATCTTGCTCCCGAGACCGTCTTGTGTCCCTCCGAAGTACTCCGACACTAGAGCGATGATGAGGGCAACGGGGGCCGCGGTTCGCACCCCCGTGAAGAAGAACGGCATGGTGTTCGGCAGACGCACCTTGCGCAGCGTGTCGCGCGGTGTGGCCGCGTACGAACGCATGAGCTCCATCTGTGTCGGGTCGTTCTGACGGAGACCTTTCGCCACTTGCACGAACACCACGAAGAACACCGCGATCGACACCATGATGCGCCGCGGAATCTGGCTGTCGAGCGAGTACATGTTGTTGAGCACGCCCACGATCACCACGGCCGGCACCGCAGCGACCGTGACGGCGAGCGGGTTCACCAGATCGCTGACGATGGCGAAGCGGTTGGTGAGCACCGCCACCGCGAACCCGAGCAACGAGCCCACGACCAGGCCCACCAGCGCGTTCATGCCCGTGATGAGGCTGGCCTTGAAGACGAGCGAGAAGTCGGAGGTGAACGATTGCCAGATGGCGGTCGGTTTCGGCACCACGAACGGCTGCACGTCGCGCACCACCACCCACGCCTGCCACGCCGACAGGAACAGCACGCCCAGCACGAGGGGCGGAAGGGCCTGCGACAGCAACTGGCGCGCGCGGGGGCTCACCGGTCTTCGATCCCCCGCGCCTCGGCACCCAACTCGATGCCGCGCAGCGCCTCGCGCACCTCGGTGACGCGGGCGAAGAACTCGCTGGCCTCACGGGTCATCTCGCTGCGATCACGACCGAGCGCCACGTCGACGATGGTGGTGATCCGACCGGGACGGGGCGACATCACCACCACCCGATCGGCGAGGTACACCGCCTCGGGAATGCTGTGCGTGACGAAGATGACGGTGGTGCCGGTGTCGTTGCAGATGCGCAGCAGCTCGGCCTGCATGTGCTCTCGGGTCATCTCGTCGAGCGCCCCGAACGGTTCGTCCATCAGCAACAGTTTCGGATGCGAGGCCAAGGCGCGGGCGATGGCCACACGCTGCTGCATGCCACCCGACAACTGCCAC
>CAZQPJ010000180.1:0-5292 GCA_964595105.1 uncultured Bifidobacterium sp. | reverse complement strand
CGGCCGTGGTGGTGCTGACGCACGAGAACGGCTGCATCACCACCATCGACAACAGTCGCAAGGCGGTGTACGGCTACGACCAGCGGGTGGAGGCGTTCGGCTCCGGCGGCATGGCCGCCAGCGAGAACCCCAGCACCCACACCGGTGTGCGGCGCACCGCCGACGGCACGTTCGGCACCACCATCCCGTACTTCTTCCTCGACCGCTACATCCCGAGCTACGTCGACGAGTGGAAGGCATTCGTGCAGTACGTCACCGACGGTGGGCCGTCGCCGGTGGACGCCGATGCCGGTCGGGCACCGCTGGTGATCGGCCTCGCCGCCGGCCTCAGCGCCCGTGAGGGCCGCCCGGTCCGGTGCTCGGAGATCGGCTGAGCAGTGTCGGTCTACGCCGCCGTCGACTGCCGGCTCGATGACCTTCGGGCGGTGATGGCCTCCGAACCCGTGCTGGCCCAGTATCCGCACGCCGTCGCCATCGAGTCCGGTGCCGTGGTGTTCCACGGCCCGTCGCTGGTGGCCGCGGTCACCGATCCGGTGCAGCGCCGTGAGGTGCTGGTCGAACTGGCTCACGCACTCGGACCGGACGGGACGGGGATCGTGGTGTTCCAGCAGGCCGTCGACCTCGGCGCCGTCGACGCGGCATCCGACGCCTTTCGGGCACTCATCGCCGAGCAGCACGCCAGCGGTGCGGTGGCCGGTGACCACTTCGCCAAGCCGGGAGCGAACGACCGCGTCTGGAACGCGCTCGAGAAACTGGCGGTGCTCGAACCTGATGTGTTCGCCCGCTACTACGGCAGCGAGCTCATCGCCCTCGTGTCGGAGGCGTGGCTGGGCCCGTGGTACCAGGTCACCTCGCAGGTGAACGTGGTGAACCCCGGTGGTCAGGCGCAGTCACCGCACCGCGACTACCACCTCGGCTTCCTCTCCGATGAGCAAGCCGAGCGCTTTCCGGCGCACGTGCATCACCTCTCGCCCGCACTCACGCTGCAGGGCGCCGTGGCCCACTGCGACATGCCCGTCGAGTCGGGTCCCACGCTCTACCTGCCTCGCTCGCACCGCTATGAACGTGGCTATCTGGCGTGGCGGCGGCCCGAGTTCATCGAGTACTTCGACGCCCACCACGTGCAATTGCCGCTCCTGAAGGGCGATGCGGTGTTCTTCAACCCTGCCCTGTTCCATGCGGCGGGCACCAATCGCACTGCCGACATACGGCGCATGGCCAACCTGCTGCAGGTGTCGTCGGCGATGGGACGAGCCATGGAGACCGTCGACCGGGAACGCATGTGCCTGGCGCTCTATCCGGTGTTGCTGCAGCGAGTGGCGCAGCACGGCCTCGACGGCGAGGTGCGCCGGGTGGTGGCAACCAGCGCCGACGGATATGCGTTCCCCACCAACCTCGATCGCGATCCGCCCGTCGACGGCCTGGCACCGGCGACGCAGGCGGATCTGGTGCTCGCCTGCCTCACCGAGGGGCTGGGCGTGGCGGAGTTCGCGTCGCGCCTCGCTGCCCATTCGCAGCGCCGCCGCACCACCGACTGACGGCCGACGGGCCCCGCCTCTCTGCCAACGCCTCACTGCGGCCGCCCAGTGTTGGGGGAGAGGCCGGGTCGTGGCCGACCTGTCTCCAGGGCGGGGAAGGGATGGGTGGGGGCTCAGTGGTGGGCAGTGAAGTTGGCGCGGGCGTCGTGGATCTCCTGCCACGCCGCGTCTCGGCCGGCGAGACCGGCGACGTAGCTCTCCTTGCCGGGCTCGAGCGCCTTGTACACCTCGAAGAAATGCTGGATCTCGTTCACGAGTTGCGGCGTGAGGTCGGCGAGGTCGTTCACGTGCTCCCACCGCGGTTCGTTCGGCGGCACGCAGATGAGCTTTGCGTCCTCGCCTGCCTCGTCGCGCATGTAGAGCACGCCCACCGGTCGGGCCTGCACCCACACGCCCGGGTAGACAGGGTCTTCCAGCAGCACCAAGGCATCGAGCGGGTCGCCGTCGCCACCGAGTGTGTCGGGGATGAAGCCGTAGTCGGCCGGGTAGGTGGTGGCGGTGAACAATCGGCGGTCGAGGAACACGCGACCCGTGTCGTGGTCGATCTCGTACTTGTTGCGGCTGCCGCGGGGAATCTCGATCACCACATGGACGCACTCGGCGGGCAGTTCCTTCGACATGAGGTCATGTTTCCACATGGCCATTGCCCCACTCGCAACGACTAGAACTCTGCCGTGCGTGTACCGCGATCGCTCCGGGTGTTCCGCCACGGGTCGTTCACGGTGCTGTGGTCGGGGTCGTTGGTGTCGAACACCGGCACCTGGATGGAGACCGTGGCGCTCGGCCGGTACGTGCAGGAGCGCACCGGCGAGGCCAAGTGGGCGGGCCTGGTTGCCGCGGCCGGGTTCCTGCCCACGGCTGTGGTGGGCCTGCTGGGAGGAGCGCTTGCCGACCGTGTGCGGCGGCAGTACCTCATCGTCGGGGCATCGCTGGCGCAGGCGTGCATTGCTGCCGTGTTGACCTGGATGGTGTCGGGAGGAACCGCCACCGAGGGCTGGATCGCAGTGCTGGCACTGCTGAACGGGTCGGCGTCGGCCATCGGCTTCCCTGCGTGGCAGACGGCCGTGCCCGACATGGTGCCGACCGATGAAGTACCCGCTGCAATCGGGCTCAGCTCCGTGCAGTGGAACCTGGGCAGGGTGGTGGGCCCCGCCGTCGCCGGCGTCGTGATGTCGGTGTGGGGCATCACCGCAGCCTTGGTGTGCAACGTGGTGAGTTACTTCGCCGTGACCGTGGCTGCGATGGTGGTCACCATTCCGCCGCGGGTGGGCGCCCGTCGTGGCCCGGTGCTCGGCACCATCAGGGAGGGCTGGCAGATGGTCGGCTCCATCCCGGCCCTTCGTGTGATGCGCTCCGGTATGACGCTGGCCTTCTTCGTGGCCGCCCCGTTCATTGCGCTCATCCCGGCCGTGGTGGAACAGGTGCTGCGTGCTGGCCGGGCCGCCAACTCGGCGCTCGTCACGGCCCAGGGCATCGGTGCCGTGGTGGCCGGAGTGCTGCTGGGCTCGTTGGTGTCGAGGTTCGGGTTGCGGCGCACTCTCGGTGGCCTCATGTCGATGCTCGGTCCGGCGCTCGTTCTCTACGGACTGGCTCCCAACCTTGGGCTCATGGTGCCGGCTCTGGCGGTGGTGGGTGGTTGCTACATGGGCACGCTGTCGACCTTCTCGACCATCGGCCAGACCCAGTCGCCGCCCGAGGCGCGTGGACGCGTGATGGCCATCAACAACGCGATGCTCGGCACGCTGTACCCCGCGGGTGCAGTAGTGCAGGGGTGGCTGGCCGACAGGGTGGGGCTGCGTGCCGTGACCGTGGGCAGCGGCCTGGTGATGGTGCTCGTCGTCGGTGGAGTCATGCTGTTCCGACGCGACTTCGCGAGCCAACTGCCGGGTCGTACGGAGCCAGTGCATCCGGGCAACGGCACGGCAGGGGAGGTGGACCGATGAACGAACCCGAGGTGGTCACCCCACTCGCGCCGCGCCCGGCCGGGCGCACCGTGTTCACCCAGCACTGGTGCGAGATCGCATTCATGCACTGGGCGGTCGACCCCGAGCGTGTGGCTCCGCTGCTGCCGCCCGGTGTGCGACCCGACCTGCACGACGGCGCCACCCATGTGGGTCTCATCCCGTTCTCGATGCGTCGCATCGGTCTGTTCGGCGGGCCTCCGGTGCCGTACTTCGGCTCGTTCCTCGAAACCAACGTGCGGCTCTACGGTGTCGACGACGAGGGGCGCCGTGGCGTGGTGTTCTGCTCGCTGGAGGCGGCGCGCCTCGCAACGGTTGCCATCACCCGCGCGGTCACCGGTCTCAACTACCTCTGGGCCGACATGAGTCTCCGGCGCGACGGCGACCGCATCGAGTACTCCACCCTGCGGCGGTGGCCGGGGCCTCGTGGTGCGGCATCGAGTGCCGCCCTCACCATCGGGCCGGCCGTGGAGCCCGACCCGCTCGAACTGCACCTCACCGCACGGTGGGGGTTGTTCCTGCCCGATCGCCGTGGACGTACCCGCTACTGGCCGAATGAGCACCCGTCGTGGCCGTTGCGGTCGGCGCGCCTCGACCGTCTCGATGACCACCTCGTGGGTGTGGCCGGCCTGCCCGGGGTCACCGCCGAGCCGCCGGTGAGCGTGCTGTTCTCCGAAGGTGTGCGCACCCGCTTCGGCCCGCGCTCACGCGCCGTTCACGGTGGCGTCACATATTCGTGACGGATCAGAACCGCTCGGTGGATAACTTGCCCGCCGTGCAGACCTACGTGGTGCGAGTGTGGCTCCCCGACCGTCCGGGTGCGCTGGGCCAGGTGGCGAGCCGGGTCGGTGCAGCCGGTGCCGACGTGGTGGGCATCGAGATCCTGGAACGTGGCGGTGGTAGCGCCATCGACGAGATCACCGTGGTGCTGCCCGATCCCGGCATGGTGGATGCGCTGGTGTCGGAGATCCGTCTGGTCGACGGGGTGGCGGTGGAGGACATCCGTCCCGTGTCGGCCGACCGTCCCGAGGGGGCACTTGCTGCGCTCAGTGCGGCCGAGGCGATCGTGTCGGCCGATGCTGCGGATCGTGCCGGCAGTGCCTGCTGCGTGCTGCGCACCTTGCTCGACGCCGACTGGGCCGCGGTTGTCGACCTTCCCTCCGGTGAGCTCGCGGGGAACTGTGGCCAACCGGTCGACGTCGACTGGCTTGCGGCCTTCCTCAATGGCAGCGAGCACCTTCCTCACGGCACGCAGCACGGCCCGGGCGACCTTGCATGGGCGCGCCTTCCACGTCGGGCCGCTGCCCTTGCGTGCGGCCGTGAGGGGCGGGTGTTCCACGAGCGCGAGCGCCTCGAGGTGCGCGCCCTCGCCCGAATTCTCGACGCGTTGCCCTGACCTTTCTCCTAGGCTTGGACGCCTGTGAAGCCCATCGCCAAGTCCGCCAAGCTCGCCAATGTCTGTTACGACATCCGGGGGCCCGTCCTCGACCGAGCACGGCAGATGGAGGAAGAGGGCCAGAAGATCATCAAGCTGAACATCGGCAACTTGGCCGTGTTCGGGCTCGAGCCGCCGGACGAGATCGTGCAGGACATGATCCGCAACCTCGCGGCGTCGGCCGGTTACACCGACAGCAAGGGTCTGTTCGCGCCGCGCAAGTCGATCGTGCACTACACCCAGGAGAAGCACATCTCCGGTGTGGCGGTTGACGACGTCTACCTCGGCAACGGTGCCTCCGAGCTCATCACGATGAGCCTCAACGCCCTGCTCGACGACGGCGATGAGGTGCTGGTGC
>CAZQPJ010000179.1:0-5323 GCA_964595105.1 uncultured Bifidobacterium sp. | reverse complement strand
TGCGGCTCAGCAACTGCTCCACCAGCTTCGCGCTGTCCTTGCGACGGGCTTCGCCGGCCTTCACCATGTCCTTCACGATCTTCTCGGCTTGCGCTTGGGTCATGCCCGAAAACGTCATGCCGGTGTCGAGCAACTTCTTCAGCAGGGGCTTTGCAGTCATGGGGCGAGCCTACCCGTGGGCGAACCCGCCCGAGATGATGACATCCGCCACTGCGCTGAGGTTGGCCGCATACACATCGGGAGTTGGTTCCACGATGGTGCCCGGGGGCGTGACGCCGCTCTCCACGTGCGCATAACGGCATCCGAGGGTCGCCGCGAAGCGGCCGTCCGTACTGGGGCGGTCACCCACCATCACCGCAGCCGAGGCCGGGCCGGCACCCACGGTGGCCCTGACCAGTGCCGCCATCGCCTCGTAGGGTTTGCCAGCGATCTCGGGAGCACGGCCGCTGGCGGTGCTGACGGCAGCGAGGATCGATCCTCCACCGGGAATTGGTCCGCTCGGAGTCGGGTAGGTCGCATCGTCGTTCGTGCCGATCAACCGAGCACCCCCGAGTACCGCAGTTGCCGCTCGGGTCAAACCGTCGTAATCGAAGCTGCGGTGCCAACCCACCACCACTGCATCCACCTCGGGGCCGTCGACCACCGACACGCCTCGTGCCTCGAGTGCCTCGACGATTCCTTCGCTCCCGCACACAAGTGCCCGCTCCCCTGGTTGCAACAATTGAGCCGCCGCCATGGCCGAGGTCAACACGTCACCCGACGCCTCGATACCAATCCGCGCCAACGCAGCCTCCTGGGTGGCGACGCGAGCGGACGAGTTGTTCGTGACGAAAAGCACCCGGTGCCCGGCCGTTCGAAGTCGAGCGATTGCATTCACCGATCCGGGAATCGGCTCGTGCGCCAGCCACACCACACCGTCGAGATCGCAGAGCACTGGAAACATCTCTGGCCATGTTGGCACGCGGGATGCCAACCTGTGCGGGTGCCGAGATTCGAACCGTTCACTGCCATCCGATATTCACCCGCGCTCTCTCTCGACGAGGTGGCCGCTCCGCCCTACGACGTGCTGAGCGAGGCCGACATCGACCGACTTCTGGCGAGCCATCCTCGGAACATCGTGGCCATCGACGTGCCACGCGAAGTCGACGGGCCCGACCGGTACACCCACGCCGCAGAGCGCCTTGCCGCATGGCTCGGCGATGGAAGCCTCGTTCGCGACGAAACACCCTCGTTCACGCTCTACCGGATGACATTCCGAGACGAAACGGGCGCCACGCGTCAGACGGTGGGGGTGCTCGGGGCACTCGAGGTGGTCGACGAAGGAGCCGGCGGAGTGCTCCCGCACGAGCGCACCACACCCAAGGCGAAGAGCGATCGTCTCGACCTCACCCGCGCCACGAACACCAATCTGTCGCCGGTGTGGGGTCTCTCGCTCACTGCTGGCCTCACGGCCCTGCTCGCCGAGCCGGGCGAACCGGTGGGCTCATGCCACGACGAGAACGGGGTGCTCCACGTGGTGGAGCGAGTGTCCGACCCGGCACGCGTGGCGGCCATCTCTGCCGCAGTGGGCGGGAATCCCGTCCTCATCGCCGACGGTCATCACCGCTACGCCATCAGCCGAACCTTCCGCGACGAGGAGCGCGCCGCCGGCCGAGGAGGCGCGGCAGCGGAGTTGACGCTCACCTACGTCGCCGAGTTGGTCGAGAGCCAACTCAGCATCGACGCCATCCACCGTCTCTATCACGGCATCTCCGCCGAGGAGTTGCTGACGATCCTCTCGGCATCGTTCGAGACAGAGGAGGCCGGAGCAGTGGAACCTGCGTTCGCCGGCGAGGTGGTGACGCGCGGTGCCCTGTGTCTCGTGCGCCCGGACGGCAGCGGCGTGTGGCTGACACCGAAGGCGGAGGTCTTCGCCGACGTCCGTGCCCTCGACGGGGCATACCTCGAGCACGCCCTCCGACATCACGACATCGATGTCACCTACCAACACGGAGTGCAGCACGTGGTCGACACGGTGGCGGCAGGGTCCGCCTCCGTGGGTGTGCTCATCCGCCCCACCAGTATCGACGAGATCCGTCGCACAGCACATGAACGGCTTCTGATGCCGCCGAAGTCGACCTTCTTCACGCCGAAACTGCGAACGGGGCCGGTGCTCCGCCCCCTCGACTGAGCACCCGAGGTCAGGTTCGCGAGGCCGCGAAGATGCCGGCGATCGATGTGTCGAGGGTCGCGTCGAACTCGGTGTCCGATTGCTGGGCACTGAGGCCTTCGGTGAGAGCCCGCGAGAAGCTCGCGATGACACCGTGGTTGCGCGACAGGCGGGCGTTCGCCTCATCGCGGCTGTACCCGCCCGACAGCGCCACCACCCGCAGCACGCTGGGGTGCTGGACCAGGTCGAGGTAGAAGTCATCCTCCTCGGGCAGTGTGAGCTTCAGCATCACCGGCTGCGACGCCGGCTGTTCCGTGAGGTGGGCAAGGATCGATGCCTTCAGGAGCGCCTCGGCCTCGGCCTTCTGAGGGCTCTTGATGTCGACCTCCGGCTCGATGATGGGCACCAGACCGGCGCCGAGAATCCGCCGTCCGACCTCGAACTGCTGGGCCACGACCGCTTCGATACCTGCTTCGTTGGCGAGGCTGATCACCGAGCGCATCTTGGTTCCGAAGATGCCCTTGTCGACCGCACGCTCCAACAACACTTCGAGCGTCGGCATCGGCTTCATCAGCTGCACACCGTCGGTGTCGTCGGCGAGGCCCTTGTCGACCTTCAGGAAGGGCACGACACGCTTCTTCGACCAGAGATACTCGGCCGTTGGCATTCCATCGATGTCGCGGTCCATGGTGCCCTCGAAGAGAATCGCGCCGAGCACCCGGTCACCGTTGAACGCACGGCTCTTGATCATCCTCGCCCGCATGCCGTGCATGAGGTCGAACATCTGGTCGTCACCGGAGTACTCCGACTCGGCAATGCCATAGAGCCGCAACGCCTTGGGAGTGCTCCCACCGCTCTGGTCGAGCGCAGCGATGAAACCCTCATCGGAACGGACCCTGGCAAGTTGCTCGTGGTTCATGGCGAATCCCTCGTACGGGCGGCACCGACGCCGCAGCGGTCATGGGGAGCGTAGTGCCACCGCGGAGTCGTCTCCCAGCCTCCGTGCGGCCGACTGCAGTACCCGTTCGGCCTTGCGCTTCGACCGGCTCGACACCACCTCGAGTGCCACCACTTCAGTGCGGCTCTGCGTTCCTCCCATCGAACGGAAGAACCGCCGCCTCACCTCGCCGAGCACCACCACCTCGTCGCCTTCTTCGAACCGGGCCGACGCCGGCGGATCGAACCACCCCACTGGAGCGCTCATCGCCACGCCGTCGTCGGACCGAGTGGTCACCTCCAGCGACAGCAGGCGCGAGCCTGATGCGAGCTCACGCTCCACTGGCGAGCTGCTGACTCGCCCTTTCAACACCACGATGTTCATCGCTTCCTCCTTCATGCCGATCGCACGGTGTGCGGCGGGTACAGGGGGAAGTCGATGCTCATCCCATCACAGGGGTGTCACGACATTTCCGAAGCCGACGGCGTCAGCGTCCCAACGCTCGAAGGCGTTCACCGGCATCGGCGAACTCGGGATCGACCTCGACCACCATCTGGAAGAAGCGTCGAGCGGTGATCACCTCACCGGAACGATCGTAGAGATCCGCCAACACGTACCACTGCTTGAGGTGGTGCTCCTTCGGCTTCTTCGTCGACTCTGCGGCGCGCTGCATGATCTTCAGCGCTCCCACCAGGTCACCCTGGTCTGCGAGGGCACCCGCAGCCACGATCCGCCCCTCCGCCATCACTGCGGGCTCCGGTGATGCCTCTTTCATCTCACGCCACAGAACGTCGACCTCGTGGTATCGCCGCAACGCCCGATAGCAATCGGCCAACACCGCCAGATGCTCGAAGGAACCACCGAGTTGACGCGCAAGTTCGAGTTCCGCAACGGCCTTTCGCCACTGCCCCATGCGGTACAGAGCAAGCCCGGCGATCTCATGCCCGAACGCAAGGTCGGGAAGATCGCGCAGCACCGGCTGCACCATCCTCTTCGCATCGGCGAACCGGCCTCGGTCGAGCGCATCGGCGGCACTCGCCAAACGCTCCTGATACCGCGCCTGGCGCGCCGCTGGCGCCGCCTGAGCGAGGTCAGCGGCCACCTCGGGCGCCAGGTCGGTGCTCATTCGCCGGCGCGGCTTGGGTGCACCTGTATCGGCCGCGCGCGCCGTGGCACGCTCGGCCTCGTCACGCACGCTCCCTTCATCGACCCACTGCTCCCGCTCCCAGGGAGGCGGCGCCGGCCGCTCCATCTTCTCGCGAGGCGCTCGAGTCCGCCTCACCTCCTCGGCCCGTCGCTCGGCCTCCGTTACCGGCGGCATGCGCCTCGGCGGCACCCGATCGCGACCACCGCCGGCCCCGCGGCCTGCGTTCCGATCGGAAGGGCGTCCGCCCTGACGGTCGCCGGGGCGACCTCCGGGCCGCGCACCGGGTCGACCACTGCCTCCCGGCCGACTCGGCCGTGTCGAACGACCGTCGGTCGACTCGTCGACACGCCGACCACGGCTACGCC
This sequence comes from uncultured Bifidobacterium sp., assembly GCA_964595105.1. GTDB lineage: Bacteria > Actinomycetota > Acidimicrobiia > Acidimicrobiales > Ilumatobacteraceae > UBA668. The sequence goes on along the minus strand of CAZQPJ010000179.1, from coordinate 725 downwards.
CGTCGTCCGTACGGCGGCTCCGACCACCTCCGTCGGCGTCGTCGCGCCGAACGGGCCGACCTCCCGACGTGCGACCCTCTGCCGGGCCACGATCCGGCCGCCCGGAAGGTCGTCCACCCGCCCCGAGGCTGGGGCGCCCACCACTGCGCCGATCGTCCCCTTCGGGACGGCCCGAACGGCGTGCATCCCCTCCGTACCGACGACCCTCGCCTTCGCCTCGCTGCGGCCGACCCGCGCCCGCGTCGTCGCGACGCGGCGACCTGCCAGCAGGTGCGCCGTCGCGCCGCGGCGGACGCCCAGTGGCGCCCTCACGACGTTCCGACCGCTCCCCGGCGCCCTCTCGCCGGGGCGTACCACCCTCCGCAGAACTCTCCCGTCGCGGCGCGCCCGACGCGGGGCCACGGCGCCCACCCTCAGGACGCGCTCCACCGGTGCGGCCGCCAGTACGCGAGCCACCGGATCGCGGGGCCGCAGGTCTGCCGGCGCCGGCACGAGGTCCACCAGAGCGAGGTCCGCCGGCTTCACCACCGCGACGCGGCCGATCCTCTCCCCCACGCCCTTCGTCATCACGGGGCGGGCGGGGGCGTCGAGGCGGCTGCGGCATAGGCGCTCGATACTACGAGCAGATGAACGCAAAAATGCCTGACGCCCCCGAAGGGGCGTCAGGCGAGAAATCCGGCGGCGACCTACTCTCCCAGGGGGTCTACCCCCAAGTACCATCGGCG
>CAZQPJ010000178.1:0-5367 GCA_964595105.1 uncultured Bifidobacterium sp. | reverse complement strand
ACCGGTATGCCCATCAACATCGCCCGCGATCCGCTGTTCAGCGTGGTCATCGGCTCGGGCCGAGCGCTCGAGAACATCGATGCGATGCGCGGACTGATGTCGCTCGGCGGCGACGACTAACTCCGGCGGCACCGTCCATGTTCTCGTCGTTGGGTCGCCGCAGGGTGCTGGCACTCGTCGTGCTCACGTGCGTCCTGCTCATCACGCTCGACAGTCGCGGCAGTGCCGTCATCGACAGCCTTCGTGGGTTCCTGGGCCGTGTGGTGCAACCGTTCGACACGGCCACCCGCGCCGTGGCGATGCCCATCGCGCGGGCATGGAACGGAGTGATGAACTTCGACGACGTGCGCCGCGAGAACGAGGCGCTGCGCGACCAGATCGAGCACATGAAGGGCACCGACATCGAGGCCAGGTCGGCAGTGCTCGAGTACCGCGAGCTGCTGAAGCTCAACCAACTCACCTCGAAGTTCCAGTTCGACACGGTCGAGGCGCAGGTGGTGGGCGAGTCGCCGAGCAACTTCCAGAACACCATCGAGATCAACGTCGGTTCGCGTCAGGGTGTCGCGGCCGGTATGCCCGTCACCGACGGCGCCGGCCTCATCGGTCGCATCACGAAGGTGTTCCCCACGCGGAGCATCGTGCTCCTCATCACCGATCCCGGTTTCGCCATCTCCGCTCAGGTGCTCAGCACCCCCGACCAGATCGAGGAGCAGCAGCGGCCCACCGACAGCACCCTGCTGACCGGTCAGTCGGTGAGCGACCTCACGAGCACCACCACGAGCACCACCACCACAGTGGTGCTCCCGCCCGGCCTCGAGCCCATCACCACCACGCCGCAGGGCGGCACGAGCACCGGCACCGGTGCCACCACCGCCACCACCACGCCCGCAGTCACCACCACCACGCTGGCCGCCGTGATCCGCGAGACCGGACTGCTCGAAGGTCAGGGTGCCGACCGACCACTGGTGCTCAACTTCGTCGACACGGCCTCGGCACTCACCAGCGTGAAGGTGGGTGCGGTGGTCGACACCGCCGGTGGCAACAACGGCCTCGCGCCGCAGGGCATCCCCATCGGCATCATCACCGCCATCACCCGCCTCACGGGCAGCACCAGCTCGCTGGTGGAGATCACGCCCAACGCCAGCCTGAAGAAGCTCAACTTCGTGGCGGTGGTGCTGTACGTGCCCAACAACGACGCGGTGGGCAAGTAGCGCGTGCGGGCACTGTTCGCCAACCCGTTGCTGCGGCTGCTGCCGGTGGGCCTGCTGGCCCTCAGTATCCAACGCGTCGTGTTCGCCGACGTGCCGGTGGCTGGCGTGAAACTCCAGTTCGTGCTCGCCCTGGTGGTGGCGGCCGGTGCCGGGGGAGGGGCCGACCGTGGTGCGGTGGCCGGGTTCGTGCTCGGCATCATGTACGACGGCCTCGGCAACACGCCGCTCGGGTTGATGGCGCTCGCCTACGGCCTGGGTGGCATGACGGCCGGCTACGTGCAGAGTTTCACGCCCGATCCGCAGTGGTGGTTGGCGTCGATCTTCGCCTTCATCGGTGCCGCGCTCGGTGAGATCGCGATTCCGATTGCCGAGGCCATCACCGGCGAGAGCGGATGGATCGGCGGCAACGCAGCACTGACGATCCCGGTGGTGGCGCTCTTCGCCGCCGTCATGTGCCCGCTGCTGATGTCGCCGGGCCGTTGGATGGTGGGTGCGAAGCGTCGGCGGTGGAAGGCGATGGTGGAATGATGCGTCCCCTGCCGCGCCCGACGTCCCGTCCGGGTGAACAAGACTGTCGCCATGGCCGTTGACAAGCGCTCCGCCCGTCTTGGCGTGCTGGCCACCGTGTCGCTGCTGTTGCTGGGCCTGCTCGGCGCGCGCCTGTGGTTCCTGCAGGCCGTCAGGTCCGACTACTACCAAGCCAAGGTGACGGCGGCGAAGACGAAGACGGTCTACATCGCTGCCGAACGCGGTCGCATCCTCGACGCCAAGGGCCGTGTGCTTGCCGACAACCAGCGAATCCTCACGGTCACGGTCGACTGGGCGGTGGTGCGGAACGAGAAGAACCGCCTCGACCTGTTCACCCGCCTGTCGAACCCGCTGAAGGTGCCGGTCGACGACCTGATGCGTCGGTACGAACCCTGCTATCCGCGCAAGCCACCGTGCGGCAAAGCCCAGTTGTACGACACACTGCTGCCACTGCCGCTGAAGGAGGACGTCGACGAAGCCACGGTGGCGTTCCTCCGCGAGCGTGGGGAGGACTACCCCGGTGTCGGCGTGGTGGAGCAGTACCGCCGCGTGTACCCGTACGCGCCCATCGCATCGCACGTGGTGGGTTTCATGGGTGCCATCAACAAGGACACCCTGAAGAGCTACGTCGACCAGGGCTACAAACGCAACGAGCGCGTGGGCCAGTTCGGAGTGGAGCTGAGCATGGAGCGCGAACTCCACGGTCAGTGGGGCAAGCGGGTGTACGAGGTCGACGCGTCGGGCAGCATCGTGCGGGAGCTCGACGACGAACGCGTCGACCCGGTGGCCGGCTTCGACGTGCAACTCAGCATCGACCTCGACATCCAGCAGTACGCCGAACAGGCGCTCGAGACCGAGTTGCGCAATCGCCGCAACCTCGCCACCGACATCCTGAACACCGACCCGGCACCGCACAACCCGCTCGATCGGCTCACCAACTTCAAGACGCGGGTCTATGCCAAGACGCTTCCCGACGGCACCCGCGTGGAGTACCCGGAGTGGGTTCAGCACAAGGCGCCTGCCGGCTCGGTGGTGGTGATGAACCACCTGAACGGGCAGATCCTCGCCATGGCGAGCTATCCGACGTTCGACAACCGATGGATGGAAGCCGGCATCAGCGGCACCAAGTACAAGCAGCTGTTCCCGAGCACCAATCCCGACGGCAGCAAGATCGACCCCGACCAGTCGATCCTCGTGAACCGAGCCGTCCAGGGCAACTACAACCTCGGGTCGACCATCAAGCCGTTCGTGGCGTGGTCGGCCATGCACGCCGGGCTCATCACGGCGAACACCGTCTGGAACGACCAGGGCACCTACACCCTGCAGTCGATCGACCCGAGCGACTGTCAGCAGAACGGCGGCATCGCCCGCTGCATCTTCAAGAACGCCACCAACCGCAAGACGCTCCTGCCGAGTTCGTACGGCCCGGTGACCGCATCCGACGCCTTGGCGGTGTCGTCCGACACCTTCTTCTACAGCCTCGGCGAGCGATTCTGGATGCTCAGCGAGGACCTTCCGGGGCAGGAGAGCCTGTTGAAGACGAACCTTGCGCGGTTCGGCTTCGGCTCGAAGACGGGCATCCAGCTGCCGTTCGAGTGGAAGGGCCGCATTCCCGACGATGCCGTGAAGAAGGCCCTGGTCGACAAGGGTGTGCTTGCCAAGGGTGAGGTGCCGCGTCTGGTGGTCGGCGACAACGTGCAGGTGGCCATCGGCCAGGGCCTCATGGCCGCCACCCCGGTGCAACTCGCCGACGCGTACGCCACGCTCGCCAACGGGGGCTTCCTGTTGCAGCCCACCATCGTGAAGGCGATCTACGCGCCGCTGACCCCCGACGCCGGCCCCGCCGTGGCGGCGCTCGACAAGGGTGAGGTGGTGCAGAGCTTCGACAAGCCGAGCATCCGCGACAGTCTCGAGATGCCGCCGGAGGTGCTGTCGCCCATCATCGACGGGCTCCATCGAGTGATTCGAGGCAAGGGAGTCACCTACGGCTCCATCGGCTACCACGCCACCACCGGCGAGAACCTGTTCAAGGGCTTCCCGCTCAACATCGCCGGAAAGACCGGTACTGCCCAGGGTGCGGCCACGCTGCCATGGAACGACTCGTCGGTGTTCGGGGCGTTCAGTCTCGACGACTCGCTGCCCTACACGGTGGTGTCGTACCTCGAGAAGAGCGGCTACGGGTCGAAGGCAGCAGCACCTGTCACCAAGTGTGTGTTCCTCGCCATCGGGGGAAAGGTGACCCCCGACCCGGTGCTCGTCAGCGATCCGCTCGACCTGAATTCTCCGTACCCGGCGCCGCCGAAGGTGTTGGCCGACCAGAAGTGTCTCGGCGGCAGCGCCGGCATCAAGGACTGAGCCGTGGCACTGAGCTTCATCCAACGCAAACCGGACTCCGGCCTCGGCAACATCCGGGTCAGCGCCTCAGCGCCCAGCCGCAACATCGACTACGTGCTGCTGTTCGCCCAGAGCGCGCTCGCCATCATCGGGCTGCTGGTCATCTACTCCGCGTCGCACACCAAGTTCCGCGATCCGTTCCAGTTCGTCACACGGCAGGAGGTGTTCCTCATCGGCGCCGTCATCGTGATGGTGGTGGTGATGTCGTTCGACTACGACTGGTGGCGCGACCGATCACGGTTCCTCTACGGCGTCACCCTGATGCTGCTCACCCTCATCGCGCTCATGAACTTGCTGCACGTGAAGGGCAACGAGACCGTCCTGAGCTTCGACCTCGGCCCACTGAAGATCCAGCCGGCCGAGTTCGCGAAGTTCACGGTGCTCCTCACCGTGGCTGCCTACCTGTCGGACGACCGCAGCGACGAACTGCCGTATCACCGATTCATCGTGGGTCTGATGTTGGTGGGCGCGCCCACTGCGCTCATCATCCTGCAGCCCGACCTCGGCACCGCCTCGGTGCTCGTGGCGATGGTGATGGGCATCATGCTGGTGGCCGGGGCCAAGACGCGCTACATCTTCATGATCACCATCCTCGCCATGTTCACCGTCGGCGCTGCGGTGCTGACCCGGCTCGTGAACGACTACCAACTGAAGCGGTTCACGGCGTTCTTCAACCAGAACTCGAACGACCCCGACCTCAAGGACCTGCTCTACCAGGGCCGCAACGCCATCCGCGCGCTCGCCACCGGAGGCATCACCGGCAAGGGCTGGTTGCAGGGGCCGATCACCAACGCCAAGCGTGACATCCCCGTGCAGTGGGCCGATTTCCCGTTCTCGGCCGTCGGTGAGCAGTTCGGCCTCATCGGATGCGGGGTGGTGGTGGGCCTGTACGCGATCATCCTCCTCCGCATCTGGCGCATCGCCCACCTCGCCCGTGACCTCCTCGGTACCTATCTGTGCACCGGAGCGTTCGCGATGCTGCTGTGGCAACTGTTCCAGAACATCGCCATGACCATGGGCATCATGCCGATCACCGGCCTCCCGTTGCCGTTCATCAGCTACGGCGGTTCGGGCATCGTGACGTTCTTCGCCCTCATGGGCTTGGTTCAGAACGTGCACATGCGCCGTTATCGCTGACCACCGTCGTAGACTGGGCACAACATGACCTCTCTCTGGGCGCGGATCGAACCGCTCCTGGCCCGGGTACAGAAACCGGCCCGCTACATCGGGTGCG
>CAZQPJ010000177.1:0-5388 GCA_964595105.1 uncultured Bifidobacterium sp. | reverse complement strand
CCGCAGTGTTGATCTCGGTGGTCCACGTCTCTTTCAGCATCCACCCCGCTCCCGAGGGTTACGTGGAAGCGGCGCGGCGACTGTGCGACCAACACGGCGCGTATCTCATCTTCGACGAGGTCATCACCGGCTTCGGGCGCCTCGGCACCTGGTTCGGTGCGCACCGCTACGGCGTCACGCCCGACCTGGTGACCTTCGCCAAGGCCGTCACGAGCGGCTACCAACCGCTCGGCGGTGTCTTCGTCGGCCCGGCGCCCAGTGCCGCCCTCGAGACCAACCCCGATTTCTTCCTCCGGCATGGGTTCACGTACTCGGGCCATGCCACTGCGTGTGCTGCAGCGCTCAAGAACCTCGAGATCATCGAGCGGGAAGGATTGGTCGAACGCGCCAACCACGTGGGCGGGCGCCTCGAAGCGGGCCTGCGGGCACTCGCCGCCGATGGCACCATCGATCACGTCCGCGGCATGGGTGCCATGTGGGCAGCCGGGCTCGGCCCCGATCAGAACGCGATGGCGATGCGCGACCACATGTACGAGCACGGCCGAGTCATCTGCCGAGCGCTCAACGCGGATTCGCTGCTGTTCTGCCCGCCGTTGGTGACCACCGACGAGCAGGTCGACCGCATCGTCGACGCAATCGCCGCCGCTGCCCGCTGACTCGAACCGCCGGGCGCTGCGTCAGTCGTTGGCAAGCAGGTGAATGAGGCTGCTGGTGTCCCAGCGGCGGCCACCGCGGGCGATGACCTGGGCGTAGAACTGGTCGACCAGCGCGGTCACGGGCAGGCGCGCTCCGTTGCGGTTGGCCTCGTCGAGCACGATGCCGAGGTCCTTTCGCATCCACTCCACGGCGAAGCCGAAGTCGAACTCGCCCTTCACCATCGTGCGGCCGCGGTTCTCGAGCTGCCAGCTCTGCGCTGCGCCGTACTTCACCACTTCGATCACCTGCTCGGCATCGAGGCCCGCCCTCACCGCGAAGTTGAGCCCCTCCGACAGGCCCTGCACCACCCCAGCGATGAGAATCTGGTTGACCATCTTCGTCAGCTGCCCGGAGCCAGCGGAACCCATGAGCGCGCTCGCCTTGGCGTAGGCCGACATCACCGGCAATGCGAGCTGGTAGAACGCCTCGTCGTCGGCGCCGCACATGATGGTGAGTTGGCCGTTCTGAGCTCCTGCCTGCCCACCCGACACGGGCGCGTCGACGAAGCCGACCCCGAACTCCTGGCACGCCTCGGCGAGTTCACGCGCCACCTCGGCGGACGCAGTGGTGTGGTCGATCAGCACCGAACCGGCCTCGGCGCCCGCCAGCGCACCATCGGGCCCGAACACCACGTCGCGCACGTCGTTGTCGTTGCCCACGCACATGAACACGAACTCGGCGCCCTCGGCTGCCTCGCGCGGCGTCGGGGCGGCACGGTTGCCGTAGAGCGCCACCCATGCCAGGGCCTTGTCGGGAGTGCGGTTGTAGACGGTGACGTTGTGGCCGGCCGCTGCGAGATGTTTCGCCATCGGAGCGCCCATCACGCCGAGGCCGAGGAAGGCAACATTGCTCATGCGATCAGTCTTGCCGTTCACAACGGCACACGGTGACCACCGCTCGGTCCCGGTGGCACGTGTGCACGACGGCGTCGCCGCGACGGCACACTGGTCGCCATGATCGACCACCTCGTGCTCGCCACTCCCGACGTGTCGGCCACCGCCGATGCGCTGCGCCGCGAATGGGGCGTGGAAGTGTTCGTCGGCGGATCACACCCCGGCCGCGGCACACGCAATGAGCTCGTGAACCTCGGCAACGGTGCCTACCTGGAGATCATCGGCCCCGACGCTGCACAACCGACTCCCCCGTTCGGACGTCCCTTCGGGGTCGACGATGTCACCGAGCCGCGGCTCGTTGCATGGTGCGCTCGGCCCGCCATGCCGCTCGAGGATGCCGCCGAGGCCATCGACATGCTCGGCTTCAGCCGGGGTGCCATCTCGGCCATGTCACGCCAACGGCCCGACGGCGTGCTGCTGGAGTGGCGCCTCACCGCACCGATGGTGGGCCACCCGCACGAGGGCACCGTGCCGTTCCTCATCGACTGGCTTCGGTCGCCTCACCCCACCGAAACCCTGCCGCGGCAGTGCACGCTGCAATCGGTGCGGCTGCAGCATCCCCGGGCACACCTGCTGCGCGCGGTGATGGCCGAACTCGGCATCGACAACAGGGTCTCGGTCGACGAGGGGCCCGCGGGCATGTCGGCGGTCGTCATCACGCCGCTCGGCAACTTCACGCTCTGAGGCTCGCCACCAACTCGTCGATCATCGACTCGGGCGTGTTCGGGTGCAGGAACACGAGGCGGCCCACGGGCTCGCCCTTCCACGTGCTGGCGGCGACGAAGCCGATGCCTCGGGCGAGGATGTCGCGTCCCCACGACGACCACTCGTTGCGCCCCCATCCATCGCGGCGGAACAGCACCACACTGAGGTGCGGCGGCATCACCAGGCTCACACCCGGCTCGGCGGCAAGACGCTGAGCAGCGAGGGCGGCGAGTTCGACGCCGCGTCGCACCGCCACGGCATGCGCCGCCACGCCGTGCACCACCAGTGCGAACCACAGCGGCAAGCCACTTGCCCGACGGGTGAGCTGATAGCCGTAATCGCTGGGGTTCCACAGCGGCTCGTCGCCGTGCAAGACGTCGATGTACGGGCCGTGCTGGGTGTGCACCTCTGCTGCGAGCCTCGGGTCGCGGTACAGAAGAGCGCAGGAACCCTGCGGCGCGAAGAGCCACTTGTGCGGATCGATGATGACCGAATGGGCACGCTCGATACCGGCGAACAGTGCCCGCCGTTCCGGCAGCAGCATCGCCGCGCCACCGTACGCAGCGTCGACGTGCAACCACGCCCCCGTGCGCTCCGCCACATCGGCGAGCCCCGCGAGGTCGTCGACCACGCCGGCATTGGTCGAACCGCCCGATGCCACCACGATGCCCACGTCGGAGCCCTCCCCCAGTGCATCGGCAAGGGCTGCCCCGGTGAACCGCCCGTCGGCGCCCGTTCGCACCACCACGGTGCGGTCGAGGCCCAGCAGGTGCAACGAGTTGAACACCGAGGCGTGCGCCGTGTCGGCGACTGCCACCACACGTCGATCGGGTGGGCACTGTTCCCGAGCCACGGCCAGCGCCGAGAGATTGCCGATGGAACCACCGCTCATGAAGCAGCCGCCGGCCGACTGGGGAAGGCCCATCACGTCGGCGAGCCAGCGAAGCGTCTGGTTCTCTGCCGCCACGGCACCCGACGCCTCCAGCCACGACTCGGCGCTGAACGTTGCCGCGCCCACGGTGGCTTCCATCCACACACCGGCGGCCGACGGCGCCACGGGGATGAAGGCGAGATAGCGCTCGCTGTCGAGACCCACATTGTTGGGCGCCACCCGTTCGACGAACGCCCGCCACCCCGCATCGGCGCCGAGGCCATCGTCGGTGATCAACCCGTCGAGCAACGGGTACATCTCGCTCGGGGGCACGGTGCGACCCACCGGGGCGTGCTCGATGCGTGCGTTGATCCAGTCGACCACGCGGTCGGAGAACCCTGCCGGCAGGGCACTCGGGCCGTGCAGCGTCGGTTCCATCACTCGGGGGTGACGTACGCGGCGGTGATGCCGCCGTCGATGATGAGCGACTGGCCCGTCATCCAACTGCTCTCGTTGCTGGCGAGGAACAGTGCCCCGTTGGCGATCTCGATCGGCTCGCCGAAACGACCCATGGGGATGTGCACGAGGCGCCGGTTCCGCTTCGCGTCATCGCTGAGGAACTTGGCGAGCAGTGGGGTCATGATGGGCCCCGGGCACAGCGCGTTGCAGCGAACGCCCTGCCGCGCGTAGATGACGGCGATCTCGCGGCTCATCGCCAGCACGGCGCCCTTCGAGGCCGTGTAAGCCACCTGCGGGGTGGCTGCGCCCATGTGCGCCACGAACGATGCCACGTTCACGATGCTGCCCGCCTCGCCCGTCTCCTTCGCCGACGCCTGCATCGCAGGAATGGCGTGCTTGCAGCCGAGCAACGTGCCGAGCACGTTGATGTCCATCGTCTTCTGGTAGGTGTCGACGCTGGTGGTGACCGGGTTGTCGTCGTCGCCGAGCATCACGCCGGCGTTGTTGTAGAGCACGTGCAGACCGCCGTACGTCTCCACTGCGAAGTCGACGACGTTCTTCATCGAGGCGTCGTCGGTGACGTCGCAGCGCACGAAACTCGCCTCGCCTCCCGCCTCAGCGATGGCCTCGACCGCCTCGTCACCATCGACGATGTCGGCGATCACCACCTTCGCGCCCTCGGCGGCGAATCGTTCCGCACCGACCCGGCCGAGGCCCGACGATGCTCCGGTGATGATGGCGACCTTGCCCTGCAGACGGCTCATGGGTCGAACGGTAGTGGACGCGCGAGACTCGGTGGCAATGACCGTGCGGTGGAGCATCATCACGTGGAACATCCGGGGCTCGGCGTCGCCCGACCTGTTGCCCATCGCGGCCCATCTCCGCGAATGCGAACCGGATGTGGTCGCACTGCAGGAGGTGCGTCGACACCAGGCCCGTCGGCTGGCGCGGCTGCTCGGCTGGCGTCACCGCTGGACTCGCAAGCATCACCCCTACTCGCCCCTGCTGTGGCGGCGCACCGAGGGACTGGCCGTGCTCACCCCGCACTCCATCGGTGAACCCACACGGACGACGCTGACCCCGGGTGTCAGCACGTGGGTCTACCGGCACCGCGTGCTGCTGAGCGTCACCATTCGACATCGTGGCCACGGCCTACGGATGCACAACACACACCTCTCGTCGACGTCCACCGACGAACGCATCGAGCAGGCGCGCCGGGTGGCCGCCGTGGTGAACAGAAATGCCGTGCCCACCAGTGTCGTGGCCGGCGACCTCAACACGCATCCGCACGACCTCGTCGAGATCGTGCGCGAGTTCCACGCCGCCGGACTGCGCGACGTGGGTGGCGACAGCACCAACCCGGCAGTGAGGCCGACGCAGCGACTCGACATGGTGCTGGTGCCCGACGCCGCGACGGTGCACCGGCAGCACGTGCCGGACGGGGGCGAGCAGTGGGACCAACTCAGCGACCACCTCCCGGTGCTCGTCGAGTTCGAGTACTAGATGCGCTCCCAGTAGCGACGCAGTTCCCAGTCGGTGACCGTCTGGTTGAACGCCTGCCACTCGGCCTTCGCCATGGTGAGGATGTGGTGGTGGGCCTCGTCACCGAAGCACTCACGAGCCACGTCGCTCGCCTCCCACAGGTCGATGGCGTCCCTGATGTTCCACGGGATGCGCGGAATGTCGTCGGCCTCGTAACCGTTGCCCACGTACGGCGCCCCGAGTTCCATCTTGTTGCGCATGCCGTGCAGGCCCCCGGCGATC
>CAZQPJ010000176.1:0-5425 GCA_964595105.1 uncultured Bifidobacterium sp. | reverse complement strand
GTGCAGGGCCTCGACATCAACGAGTTCAGTCGCGGCAAGATCGATGCCTCGGTGGGTGAGTTGATGGAAGAGCGCGACGCGGTTCGCGACCTCGGCCTCATCTGACCCGCTGCGTCAGCCGGTGGCGACGTCGCAGGCCACCTGCATCATCCGGTCGACGCCCAGTTTGAGTTCCTCGTCGCTGATGCGCTCGGTGTTCTGCTCGTCGGTGATGAGGTCGCTGATGGTGCACACGCACAGCGTCTCGATGCCGTGGAGCGCCCCCAGGGTGTAGAGCACCGCGGCCTCCATCTCCACTGCCAGGTGGCCGCGGTTCCGCCAGCGGTCCATGATGCCGGTGCGCGGGTCGTAGAACAGTCCGCTCGACACGATGGGTCCGACGTGCACACGGGCACCCACCTCGCGGGCGCGAGCAACGGCGGCCTCGACCAGCGAGTAGGTGGCAGTGGGGGCGTGGGCCTCGCCGAGCGTGAGCTGCGCCACCACGGGGTCGTCGGCGGTGGCGCTGATGGCCACCACCGTGTCGGCCATGCGCAGGCCGGGCGCGAGGCCGCCTGCGGTGCCGACGCGCACGATGCGGCGCACACCGAGTTGGATGAGTTCGCTGTAGTAGATGGCGGCGCTGGGCCCGCCCATGCCGACCGACTGCACGCTCAACGGGGTGCCCCGGTAGGTGCCGGTGAAGCCGAGCGCCCCGCGCTCTTCGTTCACCAGCCGGGCACCGGGATCGAAGAAGTTGTCGGCGATGTAGCGGGCGCGGCGAGGGTCGCCGGGTACCAGAACCGCGGGGGCGTAATCGGACGGTTCGGCGCGCAGGTGGATGGGCATGTCGCCGACACTAGGTCAACGGCGCCGACGACTACTTCAGGAACTTGCTCGTCGTGTTGTCGGCCAGCAGCACGCCGCCGGTCTGGCAGGTGGGGCAGTAGGCGACGGTGTAGTTGCTGTAGGTGACGGACCGGATGGTGTCGTGGCACTCCGGGCAGGGATGCCCCACGCGGCCGTGCACGCGTCCGGGGCGATCGGCGGAGGAACTCATGTCGGTGCGCGTCCGCTCGTACTCGAGCGCGTCGGCGATGGCGGCGTGGATGGCGTCGCACACCACCTCGGCGCCAGCGGTGCCGAGCGAGCCCGTCATCGCGAACGGCGACACATGCGCCCGGTGGCACACCTCGTTGGCGAGCATCCTCCCCAGCCCTGCGATCTGGTGCTGGTCGCGGAGGAATCCATGGATGCGCATGTTGGTGCGAGCGAATGCAGCGGCCAGCGACTCGGGCGTTGCCTCGAGCGCGTCCGGGCCCAGGCGGTCGAGAGGGGGTCCGGTGAGCGCTTCGGTGTGCAGACACCACACTCCCGCCTTGCGTTCGCGGCCGGCCTCGGTGAGCAGCAATGCCGGCGCGTCGCCGAACTCGAACCGGGCGAGGCCATTGCGTGGCGTGGGCTTCAAGGCCTCATCGACGATCAGTCGCCCACCCTGCATCAGGTGCACCACGAAGGTGATCGGGCCCATGTCGATCAGGAGGTACTTGCCACGTCGAGCGACTCGGCGCACTTGCTGGCCCACGGCGGTGTCGGGCCGGGGATCGGCCGTCTTCAGCACCGTGAAGTTGAGGGCAGAGAAGCGGGTGAGGGTGCGGCCCGTGAACCACTGGTCGAGTCGCTCGACGTGAGCCTGCACCTCGGGCAGTTCGGGCACGACGTCACTCGTAGGTGGTGCGGTCTCGCACGGTGCGGAACACGGTGTCGAGGGCGGCGAACACGGGCTGTGACTCCATCAGTTTCTGCTGACTGCCGGTCAGGAGGATGCGTCCCTTGATGAACGCCTCCTGAGCGTTGAGGGTTCCCGTCGCCACGCCGGTGGCGGTGTCCCAGCTCTGTTCCATTCGGACGTCCTCGGGGAATGCCTGCCCGCCTCCGAAGCGAGCCACGCCGTCGCCGACCTGCAGGTGGTAGATGACCGTGCCTTCCGGACCGTCGGTGATCACCTGCGTGACACCGATGCGGTGGTCGGTGGCGAGTGCCTGCAGTTCGTTGCTGGCCTGCACCTCGGCGGTGAGGGCGTCGAGCCATTCGAGGCTGAGATATCGGATCACGCCCATAGTCTGGCGCGAGTGTTCGCGAATGCCGACGAGGATCGTCACCCCGACGTGGCGGTGGAGGCGTGGTGGTGGTGGGCGCACTCCGTGGATGCCAATGTCGGGCTGTTCGTCGGCCTCGAACTGCGCGGTCGTCGATTCGACTACTGGGCGGGTCTGGTGCGTGCCGGTGAGCCCTATCTCTACATCGAGGAGCTCGACGGCACGGGCCTGCGTGAGGGCCTCGACATCAAACCGCCGGAGATGTGGGCGGGCCACCAGTGCGACGTCCCGTTCCGTCAGTGGAGTCTTGGCAATGAGGCGCACGGCGTGCTCGTCGACGACCCGCACGATGTGTTGGTGCGGCCCTACGGCATGCCGGCCCCGGTGACGTTCGACGTCGAGTGGTATGCGACTGCCGCGCCCACGGCGTTGGCTCACGGCTACGAGCAGACGGGTGAGGTGGATGCCCGCATCGAGTTGCTCGAGGGAGTGCTCGACATCGTGGGACCCGCGCATCGCGTGCACGTGTGGGGCGTGCCCCACACGCCCCGGGCGCGTGCGATGCCCGCCGGCGGGTCCCTGTTGGCGGCCCCGTATCGCCGCGGCGATGGGCGGCACGTGCTGCAGGTGCTCACCCGCGATGGCTGGTTGGCGCGTACCGTTGCCCACACATGAGCCGCGACATCCTCGACGAGTTCGAACAGCAGCGCCGACGCCCGGCCTACCGCGAGGTGCCGGCCACGATGGGTCTCCTGGTGGAAGACCGCGCCACCGGCTTCTGCGGTGACGTGGTGGCCGTCGATGCCCGCAGTGTCACGGTCCGTGATCGCAACGGGAGCACGCGTCCGTTCCTGTTCAAGCCCGGTGGGTTCCTGCTGCTCGGCGAACCCGTCACGCTGGTGCGCCCGTTGCCGACTGCCGCTGCGCCGCGAGTCACGGCCAGTGGCTCCGTGCGGACGGCAGGCCCGGCGCCGAAGGCGCGCACGGCGGCCGCGAGCCGGATCTGGGTGGAGGGTAAACACGATGCCGAACTGCTCGAGCACGTGTGGGGCGACGATCTCCGCGAGCTCGGCATCGTGGTGGAACCCATGCACGGTCTCGACGACGTGGTGACGATGGTCGCCGAGTTCGGTCCCTCACCTCAGCGTCGGCTGGGCATCCTCGTCGACCATCTGGTGCCGGGGTCGAAGGAGGCGCGCCTCGCGGCCAAGGTGGAGGGGCCCGCCGTCCTGGTGACGGGGCACCCGTTCGTCGACGTCTGGGCTGGCGTGTGGCCGAGAGTGCTGGGTCTCCCGGAATGGCCCGACGTGCCGCGTGGGGTCCCGTGGAAGGAGGGCCTGTGCGCAGCGCTCGGCTACGACGTCGCTGGCTTCTGGCCGTTGCTCCGGAACAAGGTCAACTCGTTCGCCGACCTTCGTCCGGAGCTGGTGGGGTCGGTCGAGCGTCTGATCGATTTCGTCGCCCCCACCATCGGCTGACACTCCAGGACCCGAGGCCGCCGAGGCCGAGCAGCACGAGGAACGGAAGCGTTCGACCGAGAGCCACCACGATGCCGTGGAGGAAGTCGACGAAGTCGCGCCAGCCGCGTCGGAAGGCTGCACCCACCCCGTCGCCGCTCACCGGTGCGTCGGTGGGAGCGCTTCGCAGGCTCACCGTCACCGTCGACATCGCCACCTGGTCATCGAGCACGGCCTTCTGCGCCAGCATCTGTTCGAGCGACACCTCGCGGTCGGTGAGTTCGCTCTCGAGGGCGACGATCTCCCCGATGTTCTTCGCCTGGGCCAGCAGTTGACGAACTCGGTCGATGCTCGCCCGTGTGGTTCGCAGACGCGACTCGAGGTCGGTCACCTGCAGGGTGACGTCCTCCTTGGTGGTCTGCAGACTCACCCGTCGACCGATTCCCGGGTCGAGGGCGGAGATGAACTGTTCGGCCTCGGCCGGTGGCAGACGGAACACGAGGTCGCCTCCGGCCGTGCGCGGGTCGGAGAGATCGACCGAACTGCTGCTCAGTTCACCGCCGCGACTGCTGGCCAGCGAGATGACCCGGTCGACGGCCTTCGCCACGTCGGCCACCTCGACACCCACGGTGATGCGGATGATCAACTTCCTCGTGTCGGAGGGAAGTTGGCCGGTGCCCGAGTCGCTTCCGGTCTGTGGCTCGCCGCCGGTCACCGACCCACCATCGCCGGCGATGGTGGTGGCCGATGGGAGCCCTCCATCACCGGCCGTCGAACTGTCCTTCGACTCACTTGCACATGCGCCGAGTGGGACAGCGGCAAGGACGACGAGGGCGAGCGTTCGGCGCAGTGTGGTGGTCATGCTGCTCGGACGACGGTGGAGGGCCGTCGGTTCCCGCCGAAAGGGTCAGACTTTGGCGGAGCGTCGGTGCTTCACGAACTCGAGCACCAACGGCAGCACCGACACCGCCACGATGACGATGGCGGCGATCTCGATGTTGTTCTTCACCACATCGATCTCGCCGAGGAAGTAGCCGAGCGTGGTGATGCCGGCGCCCCAGAGCACGCCGCCGATCAGGTTGAACCGCACGAAGGTGCCGTAGTGCATGCTGCTGACACCCGCCACCGTGGGGACGAAGGTGCGCACGATGGGCACGAAGCGGGCCAGGACGATGGTCTTTGCGCCGTGGCGATCGAAGAAGGCCTCGGCCTTCGCCACGTGAGCGGGATCGAACAGGCGGCTCTTCGGCCGCTGGAACAGTGCGGGCCCGAAGCGCTTGCCAATGAGGTAGCCCGCCTGATCGCCGAGCACCGCCGCCACGGCGCACACGAGCGCCAGAATCCACAGCGGCGGCATGTACCGCTGACCGAACTGTTCCACCGCTGCGGCAGACGAGAGGAAGCCGGCGAAGAACAGCAGCGAGTCACCCGGCAGGAAGAATCCGATCAACAGGCCCGACTCGGCGAAGACGATGAGGGCGAGCACCACGATGCCCCCCGACTTGATCCATTCGTTGGCGAAATCGAGGAGGGCGAGCACGAAGGGTGACGCTACTGCGGAAAAGCACAACGGCCCGGGCATCGCCCGGGCCGTTGCAACGAGTGACTGGCGTGGCCTGCGTCAGGCGGCAGCCTTGATGCCGTTCTGCTTGCGGCTGCTGAACACGATGGCGCCGATGAGCACCACGAGTGCGGCGGCAGCGACGCTGTAGCGGGCTCCGGTCTTGTCCTGCAGGTTGATGATGGCCGGCAGCACCAGCAGCGACACGAGGTTCATCACCTTGATGAGCGGGTTCAGCGCAGGGCCGGCGGTGTCCTTGAAGGGGTCGCCCACCGTGTCGCCGATGACGGCGGCCTTGTGGGCATCGCTGCCCTTGCCGCCGTGGTGGC
>CAZQPJ010000175.1:0-5447 GCA_964595105.1 uncultured Bifidobacterium sp. | reverse complement strand
GTTGGATGAAGCCGGTGAGTTGCTCGATGGTGGGCGTGCGGAACACCGGCGCCGTGTCGCGGATGAAGTCGATCCAGAACTGGCCGGCGGCCTCCGGCGGAGCGTCGGGGTCGGGCTCGGCCGGTGCCGCGAGGTGTACGAGGTCCTCGACGAAACCGAGCGGCTCGAGGCGCCCTTCCCAACTGGCCTCGGCAGCGAAGATCACGGTGTGACCGCGCTGGCGGAGGATGTTGCCGATACCGATGCAGTTGTTGGTGGGGCCGTACGCGCTTTCCGGCATGAAGAGGAACCGAGCCATGCGCGCTGTTCTAGTCCAAATCGACATGGGCAGAACACTGGGTGCCACGGTCACTAGGTTTGGTGCGTGGTCGGTCCGGGTGAGTCGGCAGCGGTTGCATCGCAGTTGCTCGGGCGCGGGCTGCACGGCGAGCGCGCCATCTCCGTCGATCAGACCAACGAAAGCATCGTGGTGGCCGACGAGGTGGTGGTGAAGTGGCTGCGACCACCGGTGCCCACGCCCCACCCCGGTGTGGAGTTGCTGAAGTACCTCACCGCGCAGGGCTTTCCGCACATGCCCGCCTTCGTGGGTGCGCACGAAGCCGACGAGATGGTGGATGCCGTGGTCACCGAATACGTTCCCGGTGCGCTCGACGGTTGGGACTGGTACGTCGACGACGTCGACGCGTGGCTGCGCGGTGACGCCGCGCTCGAAGCGTTGGTGGCGTCGGCGAAGCAGATGGCCGACATCACCTCGGAACTCCACACGGCGCTGTCGGGCCTTCAGCGCAGTGCCGTGGCGGCGAGGTCGTACCACGCTGAGGCCGAGGCGTTGCTGCATCGGGCGATGCAGGTGGTGGACGGCGACGAAGGCCACCGCCTCCGGTCGCTCGAGCGCTCGGTGCGCACAGCGCTGGAGCCACTGCGCGTCGACGGACAGATGGTGGCGCACCGCATCCACGGCGACCTCCATGCCGGCCAGTTCCTGCGTACCTCGGACGGCGCTGGGCGCATGCTGGTGACCGACTTCGACGGCAATCCCCTGGTCGACCCGGCCGACCGCCGACTGCCCCAGAGCCCGCTCCGCGACCTGGCCTCGTTGCTGCAGTCGATCGATCACGTGGGCCGGATCGTGGTGAAACGGCGGCATCCCGATCGACGTCGAGAGGTCGACACCTTCATCCGTGAGGCCACCGACGCGGCGCTCGCCACCTACTCGGCCCGCCACAGCGTCGACACCGGGTTGCTGAGGGCGTTGCGCGCCGCCCAGGAACTCCACGAGTACTGCTACGCGGCCACGCACCTTCCGAAGTGGATCTACGTTCCCGACGAGGCGCTGCCGGCGCTGCTCGCCCATCGCTGAGCAGCGCCCTGTGGAATGCTGACCGCGTGGATCCGTCACTGTTCCAGCGCGACCTCGAGGCCAAACCGCAGTGGCTGCGCGCCCTGGCCGAACGGCTGCCCGGCACGGTGTGGCCCATCGACTCGAGCAGTCGGCTGCTGCTGACCGGCATGGGCTCGAGTTGGTTCGCTGCCGACGTCGCGGCGCGTCGCCTGCGGCGGGCGGGAGTGAATGCCGTCGCCGATCTCGCCTCGGTGGAGGCCTCGCTGCCACCCGCGACCGGCCTCACCGTCGTGGGTGTCACGGCATCGGGCGGCAGCGCCGAGACCCTCGAGTTGCTGCAGGCACACCATGGCGTCAGCACCACCGTGGTGCTCACGAACACCGACGGGCTGTCGCTGCCGGCGCGGCACACGATGCTGATGCATGCAGGGCCGGAGGACGGCGGCGTCGCGTGTCGCAGTTATCTCCACACGCTCGTGCTGCTGCTGCACCTGGAACACCAACTCACCGGTGGCCTACCGCATCTTCGCGAGCAGGTGCTGCAGGCAGCCGACGCGATCGAGCACCTGCTCGACACGCGCTCGCACTGGCTGCCACCGTTGATGGAGGTGCTCGGTGGGCCGCACGGTTCGTGGTTGCTGGCACCGGCCGAACGGTTGGGCAGTGCACTTCAGGGTGCGCTGATGCTGCGCGAAGGCCCGCGTGTCGCGGCCGATGGCTGCGAGACCGGCGACTGGAACCACGTCGACGTGTACCTCACCAAGACGCTCGACTACCGGGCGCTGCTGTTCACCGGGTCGCGATACGACGGAGCCGCTCTGCAGTGGATGCGTGACCGCGGTAGCCGTGTGGTGGCGGTGGGTCGGCCACCCGACAGTGGTGACCTCGAGTTCGTGCTGCGGTACCCGCACCACCACGACCCCGTGGTGGCGCTGATGGTGGAGGTGCTCGTGCCGGAGTTGGCAAGCGCCGCATGGTGGCGGGCGCACTAGCGTTCCGCCGCATGGAACCCACGTACGCCTTCGACCGTTTCCTGCGCTACACGGAACTCACCGAATGGTTGCACGCGATGGCCGCTTCGCACCCGGCGCTGATGTCAGTGGAGTCGTACGGGAAGTCGCACGAGGGGCGCGACCTCTGGTTGGTCACCGTCACCGACTCCGCGACCGGCCCACACCACACCAAGCCGGCGCACTGGGTCGACGCCAACATCCACTCGGTGGAGGTCACCGGGGGTGTGGCAGCGCTGCACCTCGTGCATCACCTGGTGACGAACTTCGGCACCGACGCCACGGTCACCGAGGCGCTGCGCACGCGAACGTTCTACGTGGTGCCGCGTGTCAACCCCGACGGTGTCGAATGGGTGCTCGCTGACTCGCCGCGGTTCCGTCGCAGCAGTGTGCGGCCGTGGCCGTGGCGCGACGCCCACCGCGACCCGGGCCTTCACGTGTGCGACATCGACGGCAACGGCAAGGTGCTGAGCATGCGCATCCCCGACCCGAACGGGAACTGGATCGTGTCGCCCGACGAGCCGCGCCTCATGAAGCGAGTGCCACCGGAGGGCGTCACCTCGGGCAGTCAGCGCTACCGAATGCTCGACGAGGGCGAAGTGGTCGACCACGACGGGTTCACCGTGCCCACCCCCCGTGCGCCGCAGTCGCTCGACATGAACCGCAACTTCCCGGCAGGTTGGGGCACCGGTGTGACCGGCAGTGGCGACCACCCGTTGAGCGAGCCCGAGATCGACGCCCTGGTTCGCGCCATCGTGGCTCGGCGCAACGTGTGCGGGTACAACGCCTACCACACGTCGGGCGGCGTGCTGTTGCGGCCCAGCAGCATGACGTCCGACAAGAACCTGCCACCCATCGACCTGTGGGTGTGGAACCAGCTCGGCAGGCGCGGCACGGAGCTGACGGGCTACACCGTGCATTCGGTGTGGGAGGACTTCACGTTCGACTTCTCCGAGACCATGAGCGGCGCGGCCGACGACTGGGCCTACGAGCACGTCGGTGTGTTCGGCTGGACCACCGAGTTCTGGGATGTCATCCACCAGGCGACGGGCAAGAAGCCGAGCACGCTCATCTGGTACACCGGCCCCACCGACGACGAGGAACTCGGCGTCTACCGCTGGGCGCTCGAGCACCATCCCGACGCCTATCACGACTGGGTGCCGTTCGATCACCCGCAGTTGGGTGCGGTGGAGATCGGCGGCTGGGACGAAACGTTCTACTGGACCAACGCGCCGGGTAGTCGCCTGCTCGCCGAGGTGGCGCCGCACGCCGAGTTCGCCGTGCACCAGGCGTTGTGTTCGCCGCGCATCGAGGTGCTCCACACGTCGGTCGAGGCGCTCGGCGGCGACACCCACCGGGTGGAGGTCGGGATCGCCAACACCGGTTGGCTGCCCACCTACGTCTCGGAGAAGGCGAGGAAGGACCGGCTGGTGCTGCCGTTGGTGGCCGAGCTGCGTGGCGCCGAGGTGGTGGGCGGCCCTGCTCGTCACGAGCTCGGGCAGTTGGGCGGTCGGCTGACGATGCAGTTCAACTACTGGAAGAACGACGGCACCCCCGACAGGGTGCTCACCTCGTGGGTGGTGCGCGGTGCGGCGGGCACGACCGTGGAGGTTGCGGTGGATCACCAACGCGCCGGCAGCGCGACGGTGAGCATCACGCTGTAGGTCGGTCACCCTTCGCTGCGGGCAGCACCACGCTCGCGTCGAGACCGGTGCGATCCGTGCGGTTCTGCAGTTCGGCTCGACCGCCGCTCAGCATCGCGAGGTGCTGCACCACTGCGAGGCCGATGCCCGAACCACCGTGGGGTGCGTCGGGTGCCCGCCAGAACCGGTCGAACGCCCGGGCGAGGTGCTCGGCCGGCATGCCCGGCCCTTCGTCGATGACGTGCACCGTCACGGTCTGCGGCTGCGCCTGGGCGACGATGCTGATGGTGTCGCCACTTCGTGCCACGCCAAGTGCATTGTCGACGTAGTTGTCGACGATCTGTTCGAGCGCGTTGGGCACGGCAGTGGCCATCACCTGTTCGGGTGCGCTCGTCACCAGCGAGACGCCGCGCTCCTCGGCGAACGGTTGCCACACCTCGGCGCGCTCTCGCACCAACGCGGCGACGTCGACCACCACGGGTTGCTGCGGCGAACCCTCGGATCGGGCGATCATCAGCAGGCCTTCCACGAGGCGCTGCAGGCGTTCGGTTTCCTCGCTCGCCGCTTCGATGCGCTCGCGGGCACCCTCGGGGTCGGTGTCGACCATGTCGGCAGCGCGTTCGAGCTGCAGGCGCAGCGCGGTGAGTGGCGTGCGCAACTGGTGGGACGCGTCGCCGGCGAACGAGCGTTGCTGGTCCATCAGCCGCGAGATGCGCTCGGTCATCGAGTTGAACGATCGAGCGAGTCCGCGGATCTCGGGGGGTCCCTCCACCCTGGCTCGCTCGCTGAAGTCGCCGTCGGCGATGCGTTCGGTCGAGCGCTGCAGCCTGCGGATGGGCGACGTGATGGTGCTCGACATCAGTACGGCGGCGAGCGCAGCGAGGAACAGCGAGATGCCCGCCACCAACAACAGGCCGCGGGTCTTCTTCCACGCACGCGAGTCGATGACCTCGGACCGGTAGGTGATGCGCACCACACCGGAGATGTCGGTTCCCGAAAGGACCGGTACGGCGACGTACACGAGGTTGCCGCCCACGGTCTGCGAGTTGCGTTCACCACTGGTGGGCGTGCCGGTGAGCGCCGTGGCGATCTCCGGCCGGTTGGAGAAGTTCTCGCCCGCTTCGTCGGTGGGGTCGGACGACACCACGAGCAGACCACCGTTGTCGGTGACCACCACACGGGCGCCATCGCGTGCGCTGTACAGGTCGATGGTGGCCTTCAGTGCTGCGTTCGCGGATGCCTGGTCGACGGGGTTGATCTCACCCGACAACAGGTTCTCGGAGGTGCCGGCGAGGAGGAACGCATCGCGCTCGAGGCTGGAGATGAGTCGTTCGAACTCGATGCGTCGCAGGTAGGTGGCGAGCGGAATGTCCTGCGCCACCAGCACCAGCGAGATGAGCCCGGCGAAGGCGGCGAGGAGCCGCCACTTCATTCGGGCGGCTCCAACCGGAA
>CAZQPJ010000174.1:0-5460 GCA_964595105.1 uncultured Bifidobacterium sp. | reverse complement strand
GAGACGATGATCGACGACACCGTGTCAGCCATGTACGTGACGACGGCGGAGAACCAGTTCCTCGAGGTGACCTACCAAAACGGAGATCGGGAAATCCTGCACTACAAGGACTTTTCCAGCGGCGCGATGATCGAGAACATCGTGCGTCGGGCCAAGAAGCTCGCGATCAAGCGCGTCATCGCCGGCGGGGCGAGAGGAGTGTGTCTGCAGGACCTCCTCGACTCCATCAAGCAGGAGTACAAGGAACACGAGGACCTGCCGAACACCACGAACCCCGACGACTGGGCCAAGATCAGCGGCAAGAAGGGCGAGCGCATCGTGTTCATCCGCACGCTCGTGAAGGGTCGCGAGGCTGCCGACCGCGAGGGCGGTCGCGCCATCGAGCGCGTGGCGACCGGCCAGTACCTCTAGTCAGGACTGAGGTCGCACCCGGCTGGCTGGCTGATAGTTCGGTCCTGCGGTGACGTCGACGCGCTGCAGCAGCAATTCGCACGGCGGCTCGAAGGCTTCGGCGAACCGGACCGACCGCTCGTGGCCGAGGAGCCGCCAGGGCAGGGTGGTGAGGCGATCGGTCTCGTCCTCGAGGTGTTGGCGGAGTCGGATGCCGTCGTCGGTCACCGCGCCGTCGATGGCCAGCCCTCGCCGATGCAGCTGGTGCCACCCGCGTTGCAGATCCGCGTCGCTGGTGCCCCTCGAACGGGGGAGCCAGTCGGGCTCGTAGCCGAGCCAAGCGTTGTGCAGGATCGATGCCTCGGCGTGGTCGAGGCCGTGGGCCACCACCAGCGCCCAGTGGGTGTCGCCTCGCCACTCGCGAAGGCAGTTGACGGCGTGCCAGCCGGACAGCAGCGGGTCCTCATGGCGCGGCATTGCCAGATGGGCGCCGAAGAAGGTGCGGCCCGTGAGCGGGAGCTGGCCGACCACCTCCCACAAGGCGGGTCCCAGTTCCTGCAGTGGTTCGATGATGCCGGACGCGTGGTCGCGGAGGCCCGCCACCACGGCCTCATCTCGAGCCTCCCAGAACTCGCTGAACCGCGTGGCGCCACCCAGGAGCGAGAAGACTCCACGAATGGCGACCGGGCTGATGGATCCGAACGCGGCGATGACGGCGTCGGGCCCGGCGCCCGCGAGAGGGGCGCAGCGGGCGGCCATGTAGCCGAGGGGCCCGGCGAGTTGAGACGGGAGGCCGAGTGCTTCGTAGCGGCGCACGGCGCCGGGGTCCCAGAAGATCCATCCGACCGTGGTCTGCACCGACCTGGCATTGCGCCGGGTGATGGCCTGCCAGGCATCGTCGTTGGTGGTCACTCCGGCAGTTTGGCAGTTCGTTAGAGTCCCGACAGGGGAAAGGGGTCTGCGATGGGGAAGCGTTTCGCGTGCATGCTGGTGGCCGTTTCGTCGATTGCTGCGTGTTCGGGCACGGGTTCATCGCCGGAGACGGCGCCGCCCACCACCAATGGTGTTGCGGAGACGACCGTGCCAGCGATCGAGACGACGGTGCCCGCCGCGCCCACCCTCACCGCCTCGGCTGCGAGCCGCAGCGTGCTGCCCACGGTGAACGGCACCCGCGACTACCTCGCCGATGCACCCGGCTGGCTCGACCCCGCCGACCCCAACGACATCGGCGTCTACGTACCGACGTGGGACCAGGGCCGGGTCGACGTCGGCAACGGGAACTCGGACGGCGTGTGGGTGCACGACGATGTGCGGGCGACAGCGCTCGTGCTGCGCGGCGAGCAGACCGTGGTGATGGCAGTCGCCGACGTCTACATGATCTTCGCCGTCGACGCCGATGAGATCGAACGCCGTGCTCGGGCGTTGCTCGCCGGTGAGCCCGGCATCGACGACGCGAAGTTCATCATCAGCGCCACCCACAACCACCATGGGCCCGACACGGCATTCAGCGTGAACGACGACTGGTACTCGATGATGGCCGACCAGATGGCTGGAGCGATCGCCGATGCGTGGAGTGCCACCCCACGGGCGGTGAAGGTGGTCGCCGGCTCCGGAGAGAACCGGTTCGGCCAGACCGACGGGCGCGACCCGCTGATCGTCGACCCGCGAGTGAACGTGCTGCAGGTGCAGGCGCTCGACGACGGAGCGCCGGTGGCAACCGTGGTGCAGTGGACGAGCCACCCGGAGACGACCCTCGGTTGGAATCCACCCGGCGACTACAGCGCTGCCTGTACGGAACAGGGCTGGGCGGCCGACGACTGCAGCGCCGACGGTCGGTACTTCACGGCCGACTACCCCGGCGTGCTGCGCGAACGTCTGCAGCAGGCATACGGGGGAGAGGTGCTGTACCTCAACGGTCCGCTCGGCAACCAGATCGGCCCCGGTGGTGCCGACGTCTGGCAGGTCGACGACACGCATCCTGTCGGTGACGGTGTGACGGCGCCCGTCGGCGCCCAGCCGGTCGACGGTGCCACCGACCTGCGGACGCGCAACATGGCCCGCACCGAGGCCATCGGTCAGCAACTGCGTCTCGCCGTCGAGAACGTGCTCGCGGCGGCGACCGAGGTGGCCAACCCGAGCCCCGAGTTCCGTCAGCGGTCGTTCTACACGCGACTCACCAACATCGGATTCCGCGTGTTGCTGGCCGATGGAGACCTCGGCTGGCAGGTGCCGAAGGCATACAACTGCACGGCCAAACCGTTCACCGACACCACCTGCACCGACGACGGTGGTGCGATGGTCGACGACCCTGTGCTCACACCGCTCATCGACAGCCAGATCCGCAAGGGTGATGTGCTGCGCACTCGTGTCACTTGGCTCCGTCTCGGCGATGTCGGGTTCCTCTTCCTGCCCGGTGAGCTTCCGCCGGAGTACGTCATAGGGCTTCCCGCCGACTTCGAGACGAACACGGCGAAGTACTTCGAGAACCCGACCCTGCACGCCACCGGAGCCGACTACGCGTTGCCCGGTCGGCTGCTCGACCTCAGCCCCACGCCGATCACGTTCACGGTGGGCCTCGGCGGTGACGAACTGGGCTACTGGGTGCCGGTGAACGAGTACCGGGTGAAGTGCCTCGACCTCGTGATGCCCGCCGATGGGGGCGAGACCTGCCAGTCGCTGTTCGATGCTGGTCTCCTGGTGGCTCCCGATGCCGCGGCGGGCCCGGTGTGCAAGGCTCTGTACGACGGGGGAGCCCCGGCCTACACACCCTCGCAGGAGGCTGCGTTGCGCAACGTGTGCCGCTACGGCCAGGCCCTGGGTCGGGAGCTCGGCGAACCGCAGGACCACTACGAGGAGACGAACGCAGCCGGGTGGGACCTCGTCGACGACCTGTGGCTCGCCACCAGCGAACTGCTCTCGGGCTGATCGGACGTTAGGGTCGTCGGCATGGCGATACCGAAGGTGTGCGGCATCGAGACGGAGTACGGCATTCTCGTGCGCGGGCCCGTTGCCGACGGCGTCGCGAATCCGGTGTCGGCCTCGTCGATGCTCATCAACGCCTATCTCGCAGCTCACCAACGGAAGATCGGCTGGGACTTCAACGACGAGCGCCCCGGCACCGACGCCCGTGGTTTCAGCGTCGACGACCTCCTCGCCCCCGAGGTGGAGACCACGCTGGTGAACGCGGTGCTCACCAACGGCGCGAGGTACTACGTCGACCATGCACATCCCGAGATCAGCACACCCGAGTGCCGCACGGCGCTCGACGTGCTGCGGTACGACCGTGCGGCCGAGGAGATCATCCGCGAGAGCATGGCTGAGGCACGCTCGCTGCTTCCCGACGGCGCCGAGATTCTGTGCCACAAGAACAACTCCGATGGCAAGGGCAACAGCTACGGCTGTCACGAGAACTACTTGGTCGCCCGGGAGGTTCCCTTCGGCCGCATCGTTCACCAGATCACTCCTCACTTCGTCACGCGGCAGGTGGTGGTGGGCGCAGGGAAGGTGGGCTGCGAGTTCCCGGGCATGTCGAGTGCCGACGTGCCGTTCCAGCTCAGCCAGCGTGCCGACTTCTTCGAGGAGGAAGTGGGGCTCGAGACCACGCTGAAGCGTCCCATCGTCAACACACGCGACGAACCCCACTGCGATCCCACCAAGTACCGCCGACTCCACGTCATCGTCGGCGACGCGAACATGAGTGAGGCCGCCACACTGCTGAAGGTGGGTGCCACGGCCATCGTGCTGGCGATGATCGAGGACGACGTGCTGGGCGACGATCTCATGATCGCCAACCCGGTGTCGGCCATTCGGCAGATCAGCCACGACCCCACGCTCGCTCGCACGGTGCTGCTCGCCAATGGTCGGCGCGCCACGGCGATGGAGGTGCAGTGGCAACTGCTCGAGCGTGCCCAGAAATACGAACGATCGCATGGCCTCGACCCGGTGGGGACCGACGTGGGACGCACGGTTCTGGTGCTCTGGGAGGAACTGCTGAGCGGTCTCGAGCGCAACCCCGAGTCGGTTGCCCACCAGGTCGACTGGGTGGCCAAGCGGCGCCTTGTCGAGGGCTACGCAGAGCGCCACGGTCTCCGCGGGGCGGACGTGCGGTTGAAAGCGCTCGACCTGCAGTATCACGACATGCGGGCCGACCGTTGTCTCGCGCTGCGGGTGGGCTTGCAGACCTTCGTCGACCGTGCTGGTGTGGAAGCAGCGGTGACGGAACCCCCTCATGACACACGCGCCTACTTCCGCGGCCGGTGCCTGGCGAAGTGGCCCGACAGTGTCGTCGCCGCCAACTGGGACAGCATGGTGTTCGACGTCGGCCGCGATCCGCTGCGGCGCGTCCCGATGATGGAACCGTTGCGCGGAGGTGCTGCGACGGTGGCTAGGTTGATCGACGAGAGCACGACCCCTGCCGAGCTGCTCGCTCGGCTCGGTTCCTGAGACGAGAAATCGGGGAAGCCCATGGCAGAGAGAACGCAGAAGCAGAAACCCGCTCCCAGTCGCACCGAGGAGGCCGTGGAGGCCGCCCCTCCCACCGCTGCCAGCGGCGACAAGTTGAAGGCCGAACTCGACGACCTGCTCGACGAGATCGATGACGTGCTCGAGACCAATGCCGAGGACTTCGTGAAGTCGTACGTCCAGAAGGGCGGCGAGTAGCCATCATGGCGATGCCGATGTTCCCCATCGGGTCCGACCCCGGCTCGAGCTTCCCCGAACTTCTCCGACGCGTGGGCCTCTCGCCTGTGTACGACGGTGCGGGCGAACTCCAAGTGCCTCATGCCACCACGTGTGTGGCATTGCGCTATTCCGACGGCGTGGTGATGGCGGGCGACCGGAGGGCCACCAGCGGCAATCTCATCAGTCATCGTGGTATGGAGAAGGTGGTGCAGGCCGACCAGCACAGTGGTGTGGCGATCGCCGGTGCTGCCGGGCCAGCGATGGAGATGATCAAGCTGTTCCAGTTGCAACTCGAGCACTACGAGAAGGTCGAGGGCTCATCGCTGAGCCTCGAGGGAAAGGCCAACCAGCTCTCGATGATGGTCCGCAGCAACCTTCCCGCAGCGATGC
>CAZQPJ010000173.1:0-5461 GCA_964595105.1 uncultured Bifidobacterium sp. | reverse complement strand
GGGGGTAGAGCACTCCGCTCGGGATGAGTTGCAGCGCGTACCGCTCGGTGCCCACCACCACGGTGTGTCCTGCGTTGTGGCCACCCTGGTAGCGCACGACGTGCGTGTGCTCGGCTGCGAGCAGGTCGATGACCTTGGCCTTGCCTTCGTCACCCCACTGGGCTCCAACGACAACGGTGACAGGCATGGCAACGCTCCTCAGCGAATGAACGGAACGTGACGGAAGCCTACCGGACGTCGCGCTCAGCAAGGGGTTCCGACGCGGCGAGCGTGTCGAGCACGGTGGCCCGACCATGGCTCGCGCTGCGGGTGGAACCGGCGATCCTCCAGGTGATGTCGCCGTCGGCCGAGTTCTTCACGATCGATCCGCTGAGCACCATCTGTTCGAGACAGGCTTCCATGGGCACGTCCGGGAGCAGCGCCTGCAATTCGCTGAGTCTCAGCCGACCGTGACGAGCCAAGGCACGAAACACCATTCGCTCTTCGCTGCTGCCGTCGAGCACCTGCGCCGGGCCTCCTGCGAGCGCTCGGCGGTGCAGCGATTGCAGTGTCACGAAGCCCCGGGCGTAGGCCGAGAGAGGTCGAGCGCCGTCGCTGGCCTCATCGACCGAGCGATCGAACTCGCCGAAGTGGTCGCCGTCGTGAAGGGATGCGACGCGGCGGTCGCCGTCCCACAACTCGATCGTGCCGTGCACCACGATGAACAGCCGATCGCTGGGCTCGCCTCGAGCGAACACCTGCTCGCCGTCGTCGAACGACTCGGTCACCATTCGCCTCACCGCGCGCTGGAGCACGGGTTCCGGCACTCCGTCGAGCGCCGATATGGAACGGAGCGTTGCGACGGGGTCACCCGAGCCGGTGTGGCGGGCCCACAGGGCGGCCCAGTAGCGCCCGTGCTGGAGCAAGTGGTCTGCGACGCCCGTCTCCACCACCCTGCTGTCGGTCATCACGCTCACGTGGTCGTCACCGTTCACCACGGCGAGTTGGCTGGTGCCCACCAGCACCGCTCGATGCTGGCTGAGCGCACGCACGGCCCCCCACAACTCGTCTGCGGTCTCCTGGTCGAGACCGAGAATGGGGTCGTCGACCACGATCACCGTGGCATCGCTCACCAGCGCACGCGCGAGACCGATGCGAATTCGATTTTCCCGGCTGATGCCGCTGCCCGTTCGGCCCACCGGAGTGGCACCGCCCTCGGGCAACGTGGCGATCCAGTTCGTGAGGCCCATCGCCCGGACCGCAGCGTCCACGTCGGCGCTCGATGCATCGGGCCGAAGGAGCCGAAGGTTGGCATCCAGCGTGTCGTCGGCGATGTAGGGATCGGCCACGACGGTGGCGACGATGGTGCGAACCGTGGCGAGATCGAGTGATGCCAAGTCGGTTCCGTCAACAGTGACACGGCCTGTTCGAGGAGTGTCGAGGCCGCTGGCGAGCACCAGCACCGCCGCACGAACGGCTCGCTTCGGAGCCACCAGGAAGTGCATCGTGCCGGGGGCGACCGTGAGGTCGACACCCTCGCATCCGGCACTGCCATCGGGAGGAGTGAACGATGCATCCCGAAGCTCGAGGCCGCCGCGGGTGTCGGGTGTGCTGGTGGACTGGAAGGGAACCGGCCGCACGTCGCGCCGCAGCGGGAAGCTCAGCACCCGATCGAGACGGCGCATGTACGGCGCCGCTTCCTGCATCGACACCACCACTCCCGGCAGGGCCCCGATTGCATCACTCATCGACTTCACGTAGAGGATCGAGGCGGCCGCGGCGCCGAGGGTGATGCTGCCGCGGGTGAAGCCGATCACCGCCACGGAGGCGAGCACACCGAGTTGGGCGATGGCGAATGCGGCGAAGTCGAAGCCCTCGGAGAACGTCTCGATGCGAACGGCAGCGGTGCGGACGGCATCGGCCCGGCGTGAGAACAATCGCCGCTGGGTGACCTCTGCGCCGGCGGCGCGGATGGATGTGATGTTCGAGATGGCGTCGTCGGACACTTCGCTGAGGCGGGTGTTGTCGTCGAGCTTGGTGCGCACCTGACGAGACCAGCGCGGCGACACCATCCGTCGGAACACCTCGAAACCTGCGAGGAGCACGCACATCAACAGACCGATCTGCGGATCGATGGTGATGAGGATGACGGTCGAGAAAGCGAGGTTCGCGGCCGCCGGTACTCCCTTGGTGAGCAGTGACGTCATCGCCGACTGCACTCGTTCGACGTACGACGTGCAGCGGCTCACCATGCTCGGTCTGCCGAGTGTTCCCGACTCGACGATCGTGGTGTCGTGCACACGCAGGAAGACCTCGTCCTGAAGCCGGCGGGCACCGTCGAAGGTCACCCTCAGCGACCGGCGCAGCGTGACGATTCGGAGCACGGCCACGAGCACCACGACCGATCCCACCAGCGTGAGGTCGCGCACGAACATCGACCTTCGCCACTGGTCGCGCTGACTCGTGGCCGAGTCTTCGAGCGACAGTCCGGCGATGAGGAAGCTGAAGGCGTCGGCAGCGTCCTGATCGATCGACCTACCGTTCGAGGGCAGCAGCGCCTCCACGTCGGAGCGACCGAGGCGGCGATCGGCGAGTCGCTCGCGCACCAACTTCACCCAGGTGTCGGTGCTGTTCTCCACCTGTGCCCGCAGACGCTGGCCCAGCAGCCCCGTCATGTCGTACTGCAGGCCGCCGGGGAACAGCGCGTCGAGGTACTCGTCGGGCCGTGAGGCCACGGCCTGCGCCGCCGCCGACTTCACGCCGAGTGCCACGCTCATGATGTCGACATCGATGGCGGATCCGTTGTCGCGATCGCGCGAGATCACCTGTCGGGTGGTGTCCTGGATCGACAGCCACTCCTGCACGAAGCGCTGTGCCTTCTCGCCTGCATTGGCCCGCTCGAGCGCGGTGTCGAGGAGACGACCCGTGAGCAGCGGCACGGTGGCGTTCAGCGCGAAGAGGCCCACCGCCAGCAGTGCCGCCACCACGATCGAACCGCGCCGACCGGTGGTGAACCGCCACGTGCTGCGTATGAGGTCCGTCACCGACGCCTCACCGAGGCGGGCAGCGTCCTCAGCGGTGGGCATCGTCGCAATGGTAACGGGCATGTGTTCGGGGTGAGTGCTGGTGCGAGACTCATGCCCATGCGATTCGACGAATACGTGCAGTACGACGCTCTCGGCCTCGCAGCGCTGGTGCGTGCGGGCGAGGTGACGGCGCACGAGCTGCTCGACGTGGCGCTGCAGCGTGCCGCCGACACCGATGGCGCGATCGGCGCGGTGGTGCACATCGAGGAGGGGGTGGCTCGTCGTGCCATCGATGCCGGTCTTCCCGACGGGCCGTTCACCGGCGTGCCATTCCTGTTGAAGGACCTCGGGTGCGAAGCCGTCGACTTCCCGAGCAGCATGGGCTCGCGATTGTTCGAGGGCTATCGCTACGGCTTCGACAGCGAGATCTTCCTTCGCTTCCGCGCTGCTGGCCTCAACACGTTCGGCCGCACCACCGCACCCGAGGGCGGTGTCGGTCCCACCACCGAGTCGCAGGTGTACGGCCGCGCCACCCGCAACCCGTGGAGCACCGAGCATGTGTGCGGTGGCTCCAGCGGGGGAAGCGGGGCTGCGGTGGCCGCGGGTGTGGTGCCGGTGGCACACGGTGGCGACGGCGGTGGATCGGTGCGCATTCCGGCCAGCAATTGCGGTCTGTTCGGCATGAAGCCGACGCGTGCCCTGCTGCCCGACGGGCCGATGTCGGGCGAGGGTTGGGCTGGCATGGCCATCGACGGCATGTTCTCGCGCACGGTGCGCGACCATGCGGCGTTTCTCGACGCGTGTGCCGGGCCCGATGTGGGAACGCCGTACTACGCGCCGCGCTATCGACCCGCCCAGCACGGCACGTACCTCGAGGCCATCGGCGAGGCACCGCGCCGTCTTCGCGTGGCCGTGTCGACACGGTCGACCACCGGTGAGGCCATCCACCCCGACTGCGTGGCGGCGGTGGAGCACACGGCCCGACTGCTGGAGTCATTGGGTCACGAAGTGGTGCCTGCCGAACCCGAGGTGCCGATGGAACAGTTCATGCGCCAGTGGAGCCTCATCGTGGCGTGCGGTACGCAACTCATGGTCGACTCTCGGCTCGCCCAGTTGGGCCGCGTCGATGCCGGCGACGACATCGAGGGCGTCACGCGCCTGGCGTGCGAGATGGCGGCGGGCGTCAGCGGAGCGCAGTACCTGGCGGCGGTCGACTTCGTGCATTCGGTGGGTCGCATCATGGGTCGGTTCCTCACCGGCTTCGACGTGCTCCTCACTGCCACGATGGGCGAACCGCCGGCCCTCATCGGCCGCTTCAATCCGCGGCGCACCGACGCGTGGCAGTCATTCATCGAGTACCGACTCCAGCACGTGCTGCCGTACAGCCCGTTCACGCCCCTTGCCAACGGCACCGGTCAACCGGCGATGTCGATGCCGTTGTTCGTGAACGACGCAGGGCTTCCCGTGGGAACCCACGTCATGGGCCGGGCGGGTGACGACCACGTGTTGCTGCAACTCGCGGCGCAACTCGAGGCCGCCGACCCCTGGTTCCACCGGCGCCCGGCGCTGTAGACCGGCGCGCTCACGGCGCGGCTCGACTGATGGAGCACGGGCGCCGCTAGCGTCGCGGCATGCCCGTGATGCGACGGATGACGTGGTCGAACATGGCCGAGCCCCAGCGCGCCGGTCTGTGCGCGCGAGGCCTCGAGGCGATCTTCGACGCCGATCTGAAGGCGTCGATCGGCCGCATCATCGACGACGTGCGCGAGCACGGCGACGAGGCGGTGTGCCGGGCGCTGCGCGACTTCGACCGTGTGTCCCTCGAGCCGCATCAACTGCGCGCCACGCCCGACGAGATCGAATCGGCGACGGTGACGCCCGAGGTCGATGCGGCCATCGACGATGCCATCGCCCACCTTCGCGCGTTCAACGAACAACTCATGGCTCGAGCCGACGACTGGCAGTTCGAGAGCGAGCCGGGCCTCACGGTGGGCGAGAAGGTGACGCCCATCTCGTCGGCGGGGCTCTTCGTGCCCAGCGGCAAGGCGAGCTACCCGAGCGTGGCGTATCAGCTCGGCGTGCCGGCAGTGGTGGCGGGTGTGCCGCAGCTGGCGCTGGTGGTACCACCGCTGCCCGATGGCAGTGGGCGCATCGATCCCGCGGTGCTGGTGGTGTGCCGCAAGCTGGGCATTGCCGACGTGTTCCGCGTGAACGGCCCGGCCGGGGTTGCCGCCCTTGGCTTCGGCACCGCCACCATCCCGCAGGTGCGCAAGATCGTCGGCCCGGGCAGCCCACCCGTGGCGTGTGCACAGGTCGAGATGCAGCGTTACGGCGTGGCCACGATGATGATCCTCGGGCCCACCGAGAGCCTGGTCATCACCGACCACACGGCCGATGCCCGTCTCGCCGCAGCCGACCTGTTGAACGAGGCCGAGCACGGCACCGACTCGGCGGTG
>CAZQPJ010000172.1:0-5500 GCA_964595105.1 uncultured Bifidobacterium sp. | reverse complement strand
ATCGAGGCCGGCGAGATCGCCTTCACCATCGACCAGCAGCAGTACCTGCAGGGCTACCTCTCGGTGGTCTTCCTGTACCTCAACGTCACCAACAAGAACACCGTTGGTGGCGGCCTGCCCGTCTACACCGGCCCCGGCTTCGTCACCAAGGACAACGTGTCCGCCGTGAAGGAACTGGTTGCCAAGGGCACTCGCTGAGTTCAGCAACGCCCGTCGTCTGACGGGTGCAACGACGAAGGTGGCCGGGGGCGATGCCCCCGGCCACATCGTTCGGGGGAAGTGCCCTGAGCAGGGCAGTGGTTTCGAAAGAGGGGGACTCACATGACGGACCAGACGTCCGCGGCCGGAGCGTCATCCGGCGACGAACGGATCACATTCCGCGGCCCGGTGCAGCGAATGTTGATCTCGCCCGAGATCGGGGCGCTCATCGGCACGATCATGGTCTGGGCGCTGTTCTGGGCGACCAGCACGAAGTTCTCGACAGCACCGACCACGGCCTCGTGGCTCGACGGTGCGGCCCCGCTCGGCATCATGGCCGTGGCGGTGGCGCTGCTGATGATCGGCGGCGAATTCGACCTTTCAGCCGGTGTCATCACCGGAAGCACCGGCATTCTGGTCGGCTTGTTCGCTCAGAAGTTCATGGGAGATGGCGCCACCATGTGGCTGGCCGTGCCCATCGCATTCCTTGCGGCCGCCCTCATCGGGTGGCTCAACGGCACGTTCGTGAATCGAACCGGACTGCCGAGTTTCATCGTCACCCTTGCGACGTTCTTCGTACTGCGAGGCGTGAACCTGGTGTTCTCCAAGCGCATGGTCGACAAGGTGCTGGTGGAGAACATCGACGAAGTGAAGGACTTCGAGCCCTTCCGGAAGGTGTTCGCCTCCACTCACACGCTCGAGACGTTCTCGACGCGCGACACACTGCTCATCGTGCTGCCCGTCATCGGTGCAGTGCTGCTCATCGCCGGCCTGCTCGAGCAGTCATTGGTCCGACGAGACCGTGTGGCGCCGAAGGGGCTCGCAGTGACGGGAGTCGGCGCGGCTGCGGCGCTGCTGGGCCTGTGGATGCTGCACCACAGTGATGGTGTGGCGGCCAACTGGCTCTGGGGTGCCGTTGCGCTGGGTGGCGCAGTGGTGGCCACGGCCGGCTGGGCAGAGGCTCGCTTCGTGACCGGCGGACGCCCGGGTGGTTGGTTCGACGCTGCCGCCCGTCGGCCGCTGGCGGCAGGTCTGGCCTTCACGGTGCTGGCCTTCATCATCACGAGGTTGCTCGACAAGGAGCAGAAGCGGGTACTGCTCTCGATCCCGCCGCACTGGCTGAAGGTGTTGATCGGTGTCGTCGCTGCGGTTGGCGGCGTCGCTGCGTCTGCGTGGATGGGGCTGCAGCGCATGCGGGCCAACGTGGGCGGTGCTCGTCGGTCTCGTCTCACGGGGCCGCGATTGGTGTTCGTGGCCCTCGTCACCGGTCTGGTCGCGCTCGTTGCCGTGCTCACCTTCCTGCAGCTCTGCACGGAGCAGGGGTTCCGCTCACTGGTGCAGGTCGGTCTCGGCGGTGTGGGAATCCTGGCCTTGCTGACGGCGAAGGGCATTGCCAGCCGTCACAGTGGTCGGGCGCAGATGGTGGTCGCAGTGCTGGCCGCCTGTGCGATTCTCTTCAACGCCCTCGTCGTTCGTCACGACGCCGGCTCGGAGCGCTTCCGCTCCGGATTCGTCGCGGCGATGGCCATCATGGCGGCGCTCGTGCTCGGTAACGCGTTCATCGAACTGCGCCAGACGAAGCGGACAGCGCTCGACGCGAAGGCCGACGGCCGCGGTCGGGTGCTGGCGTTCACCGGTGTGGGCGTTGCCGTGCTCGGCGTGGCCGTTCGGCTGCTCTGGTCGGGCGCCCCGGTGCGTGTGTCGATCCTGTGGTGGATCATCGTCACGCTCGTCGCCGCAGGTGTGCTGGCTCGCACCCGCTGGGGCAACTGGATCTTCGCCGTCGGCGGCAACAAGGACGCCGCTCGCGCCGTGGGCGTTCCCGTCGATCAGGTGAAGGTCGGCCTGTTCATGATGGTCTCGCTCGTGGGTTGCCTCGTCGGCATGATGACGGCGCTGCGCTACACCTCGGTGGCAGCCAGCCAGGGTGTGGGCGAGGAATTCGAGTACATCATCGCCGCCGTCGTGGGCGGTTGCCTGCTCACCGGCGGTTACGGCTCGGTGATCGGCGCGTCGTTCGGCGCCATGATCTCGGCGATGCTCGCCACGGGCATCCCCGGGGCCCGGTGGAACACCGACAACAAGTACATCTTCCTCGGCGCGGTGCTGTTCCTCGCCGTGCTCGTCAACCAGAAGGTCCGCAAGAAGGCACAGGAGGCCCGCTGATGGCTGCGTTGCTCGAACTCGTCGACATCTGCAAGTACTTCGGCAATGTCACGGCGTTGCAGGACGTGTCGACCCAGGTGGAGGCCGGCAAGGTCACCTGTGTGCTCGGCGACAACGGCGCTGGCAAGAGCACCTTCATCAAGGTGCTCAGCGGCGTGCATCAGCAGACGAGCGGCGACTACCTCATCGACGGTTCGGCGGTGCGCTTCGGGTCGCCGCGTGATGCCCGAGCCGCTGGTATCGCCACGGTCTACCAAGACCTCGCCATGGCCCCGCTGATGAGCGTCTGGCGCAACTTCTTCCTCGGCTCCGAGCCGGGCAAGGTCGGCATGTTCGACCGTGCCTTCGCGAAGCACACGGCGAAGGACGAACTGAAGAAGATGGGCATCGACATCCGCGACATCGACCAACCGGTGGGCACGCTCTCCGGCGGTGAGCGCCAGTCGGTGGCAATCGCCCGTGCGGTCTACTTCGGTGCCCGCGTGCTGATCCTCGACGAGCCCACCTCGGCGCTCGGCGTGCGACAGAGCGGTGTGGTGTTGAAATACATCCGTGCCGCAGCCGAACGTGGTCTCGGCGTGATCTTCATCACGCACAACCCCCACCACGCCTACCCCGTGGGCGACCGGTTCCTGCTGCTGAACCGCGGCCGTTCGCTCGGCGACTATGCCAAGAGCGACATCCAGCTCGACGAACTGACCCGCCTCATGGCTGGTGGCGCCGAACTCGAGGCCCTGCAGCACGAACTGGGCGCCCGCTGACGCCCCTTCGATGACTTCCCCCGAACTCGACCTCCTCACGATCGGACGCATCAGCGTCGACCTCTACGCCGAGCAACTCCATGTGCCGCTCGCCGAGGTGCGCACCTTCCGCAAGTCGGTGGGTGGCACGGCGACGAACGTTGCCGTGGCGGCGGCGCGCCTCGGCCATCGGGCCGCGGTGTTCACCAAGGTGGGCGACGACGCGTTCGGCGGCTACATCAAGGGAGCGCTCGAGCACACCTTCGGTGTCGATACGCGCTTCGTGGGTACTCATCCCACGCTGCGCACACCGTTGGCGTTCGCCGAACTGCTCGACCCGGGCGACCCGACCATCGTGTTCTACCGAGAGCCTGCCGCTCCCGACATGACCATCGAGACCGCCGAGGTCGACCTCGACGTGGTGCGCACCGTCCCGATTCTCTGGGTGCCCACGGGAACGCTCGCATTCCAGCCGAGCCGCGACACCGTGATGACGGTGCTGCGCGAACGCGCACGGCGTGAGCACACCATCATCGACCTCGACTGGCGACCGGCGCTGTGGCACGGCGACGAGGCGGCGGCGTCGGCGGCCGTGGCCGAGGTGCTGCCCCTTGCCACCATGGCCATCGGCAATCGTGAGGAGTGCCGCATCGCGGTGGGCACTGCCGAGCCGCATGAGGCGGCCGATCGTTTGCTGGGGCTGGGCCTGACGGCGGCCATCGTGAAGATGGGGGGCGATGGTGTGCTGGTTGCCACTGCCGACGGTGTGCGCACGCAGGTGCCGCCGCGCCGTGTGGAGGTGGTGTGCGGATTGGGTGCGGGCGATGCGTTCGGTGGGGCGATCTGCCACGGTCTGCTCAACGGTTGGCCGCTCGTGAGGTGCGCCGAGGCCGGCAACGCCGCCGGTGCCATCGTGGCGGGGCGACTCATGTGTGCCGACGACATGCCCACCGAGGCCGATATCGAGGAGATGCTCGCCGATGGCGCTCAGTGACCGCGAGTGGCTCGACCTCATCGATCGCCGAGCCACCGACCCCGATGCCGCGGCCTCCGCGATGCGCAGCCGCCGCCGGCGCCCGCTGCTGACCGATGGCCGGTTGTTCATCATCGCTGCCGACCACACGGCCCGCGGAGCCCTCGGAGTGGGCGACCAACCGTTCGTGATGGCCGACCGTCGCCGCATGCTCGACGCACTGATGGTGGCGCTGGCCCACCCTGGTTGCGACGGCGTGCTCGGTAGTCCTGACGTGCTGGAGGAACTCGCGCTGCTGGGCGCGCTGGACGGCAAGCTGGCCTTCGGTACGACCAACCGAGGTGGCATCCAGGGTGCGGCATGGGAACTCGACGACCGGCCCACCGCGTACACACCTGCCGACATGGCCGACCTCGGCCTCGACGGCGGGAAGATGCTGCTGCGCATTGCGTACGACGATGCGGGTACCGCCCCGACGCTCGAATGGGCTGCACGAGTGGTCAGCGAGTGCGCGCGGCTGAGGTTGCCGATGATGGTGGAGCCCTTGCCGTATCGGCACACGGGTCCGGTGGCCCCCGGCACGGCGAAACTCCTCGACGACGACGACGCGTTGCTGAAGGCCGTGGCCATCGGTGCTGCGCTGGGCCACCACACTGCGTACACCTGGCTGAAGGTGCCCGCCAGCCGCGACCCGGCGCGCATGCTGAGCTGCACCACCCTGCCCGCCCTGATTCTCGGTGGCGCGCCCGGGCCCGATTCAGAGGCCACCTACGCATCCTGGGAGCGCGCGATGGAGGTGCCGAACGTTCGTGGCCTCGTCGTGGGTCGGGCGCTGCTCTACCCGGCCGACGGCGATGTGCACGCAGCCATCGACCGTGCAGCGCGCATCGTGAGGCCGCAGTGACGACGACCCTGCATCACCCTTCGGGATCGCTGGCCGCCGAGGGCTTCGATGTGCACCTCACGCCCGACCGTGCGGGGTGGGGCTACAGCGGGTTGATGGTGGTGACCCTGGAGGCAGGGGAGGAGCGTCATCTCGTGCTCGAAGGAGTCGAAGCGATGGTGCTGCCGCTGGGCATCACCGACCTCGCGGTCGACGTCGACGACGAGGCGTTCACCCTCGTGGGTCGCACCTCTGTCTTCGACCGGGTGAGTGATTTCGTGTACGCACCGCTCGGTTCGCGCGTGCGTGTCGCCGCCTCCGCTGCTGGTGACGTGGCGATCGCCACCTCGCGGTGCGGTGTTCGGCACACGGCTCGCTACGGCGCCGCCGACGCCGTGCAGGTCGATGTCTTCGGCGCAGGTCCGGCCACGCGGCAGCGCAACGCGCTGATGGCTCCCGAGGTGTGGCCCGATGCCGATCGCCTGATGTGCGTGGAACTGCTCACGCCCGACGGCAACTGGAGCAGTTACCCGCCTCACC